>NZ_BSPX01000001.1:0-220526 GCF_030161255.1 Zoogloea oryzae | reverse complement strand
AGCTGTCGGCCTTCGACGCCGCCCGCCGCACCGAGGCGCTGATCGCCACCAGCCTGCTGCCCCAGGCGGACCTCAGCTTCAAGTCGGCGCTGGCCGCCTACGAAAACGGCAAGGTGGATTTCGCCACCCTGATGGACGCCCAGCGCCAGATCCGCATTGCCCGCCAGAGCCGCATCAAGGCCCAGTTCGAGGCCCAGATGAGCCTCGCCGAGATCGAACGCATCGTTGGAGAAGACCTGTGAAATCCACCGCCGCCCTCGCCCTCGCCGCCGTGATCGCCGTGGGCGGCACCGCCGGCGGCTACTGGTTCGGCACCCGCAGCGCCACGCCGCCTGCGCCCGCCGCCGACGCCAAGCCCGCCCGCAAGCTGCTCTACTACCGCAACCCCATGGGCCTGCCCGACACCTCGCAAACACCCAAGAAAGACCCGATGGGGATGGACTACATCCCGGTGTATGAGGGCGAAGCGGAAGCCACGCCGGCCCCCGCCGGCCAGGTGAAGATCAACGCCGAGCGCATCCAGAAACTCGGAGTGCGCACCGAGACTGCCGAGCTGCGCCCCCTTGGCGCCCAGATCCGCGCCGCCGGGCGAGTGGAGCCGGACGAGCAGCGCCTCTACACCATCGCCCCCAAGTTCGAGGGCTACGTGGAGCGCCTGCACGTAAACGTCACCGGCCAGCCGGTAGCCCGCGGTCAGGTGCTGTTCGAGGCCTACAGCCCCGAGCTCGTCGCCGCCCAGCGGGAATACCAGATCGCCGCCCAGGGCGTCGAGTCGCTCAAGAACGCCGGCAACGAGGCCCAGGCCGGGATGAAGCAGCTGGCCGAATCGGCCCTCATCCGCCTGCGCAACTGGGACATCTCCGACGCCCAGCTGCGTGCCCTCGCCAAATCGGGCGCCGCAACGCGGACGATCAGTTTCCAGTCTCCGGTGGCCGGCATCGTCACCGAGAAGAAGGCCGTCCAGGGCGCCCGCTTCATGCCCGGCGATGCGCTGTATCAGGTGGCGGATCTCTCCCGCGTGTGGGTGATGGCCGACGTCTTCGAGCAGGACATCGCCGCCGCCCGCGTGGGTGCGCCGGTGAAGGTTCGGGTGGACGCCTACCCCGACAAGAGCTTCGACGGCCGCATCGCCTACCTCTACCCCAGCGTGAACGCCGACACCCGCACGACGCCGGTGCGGGTCGAGCTGGCCAACCCCGGCCTGCTGCTCAAGCCCGGCATGTTCGCCCGCATCGAGATCAATGCCGGCAGCAGCGCGCAGGTGCTCACCGTGCCGACTTCGGCTGTGATCGACAGCGGCACCCGCCAGGTGGTGCTGATCGCGGAGGGTGAAGGCCGCTTCACCCCGCGCGAGGTGAAGCTCGGCAGCCGCGGGGAAGATCGGGTCGCGGTGCTGGACGGCCTCAAAGCTGGCGACGCGGTGGTGGTGGCCGCCAACTTCCTGATCGACGCCGAGAGCAACCTCAAGGCGGCGCTGGGCGGCTTCGCCCCGCCCCAGCCCGCCGCCGCCAGCGTGGGGCACAAGGCAGAGGGCGTGGTGGAGAGCATCGACGTCTCCGACGGAACGGTGATGCTCACCCACGGCCCCGTCGCCAGTCTCAAGTGGCCGGCGATGAGCATGGAGTTCAAGTTCGCCAACCCGTCGCTGCAGGCCGGGCTCAAGCCGGGCGCCAAGGTGGCCTTCGAGTTCGTCGAGCGCGCGCCGGGCGAATGGGTCATCACCGTGATCCGCCCCGCCGCCACCACGTCCGCGGCCCACGCCGGACACTGACGGAAAGCCCCCATGCTCGCCAAGCTCATCGACTGGTCCGGCCGCAACCGGGTGCTGGTTTTGCTCGCCACCGCCTTCGTGGTGTTCGCCGGCGTCTTCGCCCTGCTCCGCACCCCCATCGACGCCCTGCCGGATCTCTCCGACGTGCAGGTGATCGTCTATACCGAGTTCCCCGGCCAGGCGCCCCAGGTGGTGGAGGATCAGGTCACCTACCCGCTCACCACCGCGATGCTGTCGGTGCCGCGCTCCAAGGTGGTGCGCGGTTTCTCCTTCTTCGGCGCGTCCTTCGTGTATGTGATCTTCGAGGACGGCACCGACATCTACTGGGCCCGCTCGCGGGTGCTGGAATACCTCAACTTCGCCGCCGGGCGCATGCCCAAGGGCGTGACCCCGCAGATCGGGCCGGACGCCACCGGCGTGGGCTGGGTCTATCAATACGTGCTGCTGGCGCGGGACAAGACCCTCGCCGAGCTGCGCTCGATCCAGGACTGGTACGTGCGGTACCAGCTCGCCAAGGCGCCGGGCGTGGCCGAAGTGGCGTCGGTGGGCGGCTTCGTGCAGACCTATCAGGTCACCGTCGATCCGGTGAAGCTGCGCGCCTACGGCATCCCGCTGATGAAGGTCGCCCAGGTGATCCGCGACTCCAACCGCGACGTGGGCGGCCGGGTGGTCGAGATGGCCGAGACCGAGTACATGGTGCGCGGCAAGGGCTACCTGCGCGGCAAGGACGACATCGGCGCGCTGGTGCTGAAGGCCGAGCGCGGCACCGCCGTGCTGGTGCGCGATGTGGCCCGGGTGGAGCTGGTGCCCGACGAGCGCCGCGGCATCGCCGAACTCGACGGCGACGGCGAGGTGGTGGCCGGCATCGCCATGGCCCGCCACGGCCAGAACGCGCTGGAGGTCATCGGCAACCTCAAGGCCAAGGTCGCCGAGATCGGCCCCGGCCTGCCCGAAGGCGTGACGGTGCAGCCGGTGTATGACCGCTCCGAGCTCATCGAGCGCGCCATCGCCACCCTCAAATCCACGCTGGTCGAGGAATCCCTGATCGTCGCGCTGGTGTGCGTGGTCTTCCTGCTGCATGTGAGGAGCGCGCTGGTGGCGATCCTGATGCTGCCGGTGGGCGTGCTGATGGCCTTCATCGCCATGCGCCTCCTGGGGATGAACTCCAACCTGATGAGCCTGGGCGGCATCGCGATCGCCATCGGCGCGATGATCGACGCGGCCATCGTGATGATCGAGAACGCCCACAAGCACCTCGAACGCCTGCCCGATGGTCACACCACCGCCGACCGGGCCGAGGCGATGCTCGCCGCCTGCCGCGAGGTGGGGCCGGCGCTGTTCTTCTCGCTGCTCATCATCACGGTGTCGTTCCTGCCGGTGTTCAGCCTCGAAGGCCAGGAAGGCCGGCTGTTCTCGCCGCTGGCCTGGACCAAGACCTTCTCGATGGCCAGCGCCGCGCTGCTATCCGTCACCCTGGTGCCGGTGCTGATGCTGCTTTTCATCCGCGGGCGGATCGTCCCGGAGGCCCAGAACCCGGTGAACCGCGTGCTGATCCGCCTCTACCGCCCCATCATCCGCGGCGTGCTGCGCTGGAAGAAGCTCACCATCAGCCTCGCGGTGCTGGCGCTGGTGGCCACGCTCTACCCGGCCTCGCGCCTGGGCTCCGAGTTCATGCCCACCCTCGACGAAGGCACCCTGCTCTACATGCCCTCCTCCCTGCCCGGCATGTCGGTCACCAAGGCCGCCGAGCTGATGCAGACCCAGGACCGGATCATCAAGAGCTTCCCCGAGGTCGCCTCCGTCTTCGGCAAGGCCGGCCGCGCCAACACCGCCACCGATCCGGCGCCGATCGAGATGTTCGAGACCATCATCAACCTCAAGCCCCACGACCAGTGGCGGCCGGGCATGACCACCGACAAGCTCATCGCCGAACTCGACGCCGCGCTGCAGTTTCCCGGCGTCGCCAACGCCTGGACGATGCCCATCAAGGCCCGCACCGACATGCTGTCCACTGGCATCCGCACGCCCATCGGCATCAAGGTGTTCGGCAAGGATCTGGACGAGCTCGAACGCCTCGCCAAGACCATCGAGGGCGTCGTCCGTGCCGTGCCCGGCACCACCAGCGCCTTCGCCGAGCGCATCACCGGCGGCTTCTACCTCAACATCGAGCCCGACCGGGCGCAGCTCGCCCGCTACGGCATCACCGTGGGCGAGCTGCAGGACGTGATCGCCGGCGCGCTGGGTGGCGAGATGGTCACCACCACCGTGGAAGGCCGCGAGCGCTACGGCGTGACGGTGCGCTACCCCCGCGAGCTGCGCTCCAGCCCCGAGCAGATCGCCCGCGAGGTGCTGGTGCCGACCATGAACGGCGCCATGCTGCCCCTCGGGCAACTTGCCAAGGTGGTGATCGCCAAGGGCACGCCGGGCATCCGCACCGAAAACGCGCTGCTCTCCGCCTACATCTACGTGGACATCCGCGGCCGCGACATCGGCGGCTACGTGGCCGACGCCAAGAAGGCCGTGGCCGATCAGGTGAAGTTTCCGCCCAGCTACTACGTGGCCTGGAGCGGGCAGTTCGAATACATGGAGCGCGCCATCGAGCGGATGAAGATCGTCGTGCCGCTCACCCTGCTCACCATCTTCCTGCTGCTCTACGTAAACTTCGGGCGCCTCACCGAAACCCTCATCGTGATGCTGTCGGTGCCCTTCGCGCTGGTGGGCGGCGTGTGGCTGATCTGGCTGCTGGGCTACAACCTGTCGGTGGCGGTGGCGGTGGGCTTCATCGCGCTGGCCGGCGTGGCGGCCGAGACCGGCGTGGTGATGCTGATCTACCTCGACCACGCCTGGGCCGAGGCCAGGGCCCGCCGCGCCGCTGCCGGCGAGACGCCGACCCTCGCCGATCTTTACGAGGCGGTGATGGAAGGCGCGGTGGAACGGGTGCGCCCCAAGATGATGACCGTCGTCGCCATCATGGCCGGCCTCCTGCCCATCCTGTGGGGCAGCGGCACCGGCAGCGAGGTGATGCGCCCCATCGCCGCGCCGATGGTGGGCGGGATGATCTCATCCACAATCCTCACCCTGGCGGTGATTCCGGCGATCTACATGCTGGTCAAGCAATGGCAACGGGACGGCGCCTGAAAACAGGGGCCGTCCCGGGCAGGGGAACAACGCGGACGGGGATTTACTTGGGGTCGGGCGCCTTGCCTTGCTCGGCAAGGGTTTCGAGGGGCTTCTTGAGGAGCAGCAGGCCCCACATCTCGAAACGGGACGCGCTGGTGCTGACCGCACCCACGCAATAGTCGATCCACCAGGCTAGCGGGTTCATGATGTGAACTCCTTTCTTCTTGCACTGCCCCAAAGAGCCCGGAATGAATGCCGGCCGTCCTGACCTTCCCTGGCGGCCGGATGGATCCGGGTCTCCTGTGGCGTGCTGAAAGCATGCGCCCGCCGGGGGCGGTGCGGATGAGAACTATGTCACCCGCACGCCATGAAAACCCGTTTCGGGCCAACTCCGCTGCATTTGTGCAACACATGGCACGACCAGACGGCCGGGTGCCCCGCCCCTGTCGCCCCGCCGACCACGCCGCTATGATGTGGCCGCGCACCTTTCACCCCGTTCCCCATGCCCAGCCACGACACCGCCCCCCTCCAAGCCGCGCCCCACACCCTGCTCGAGGACATCCAGGCAATGGTGATCGGCTGCCTGTTCACCGCCCTCGGCGTGGTCATGCTGCGGGAGGCGCGGCTGCTCTCCGGTGGCACCACCGGGCTCGCCTTCATCGCCCATTACCTGGGTGGCTGGCGTTTCGGCACGGTGCTCTTCCTCATCAACCTGCCTTTCTACGTGTTCGGCTACAAGGCGCTGGGGCCGCGCTTCACCCTCAAGACCTTCTGCGCCATCGGCCTGTTGTCCATCTTCACCGAGATCGTGCCCGGCCTCATCGGCTTCACCCACCTCGACCCGGTATTCGCCGCGGTGATGAGCGGCCTCGCCATCGGCATCGGCATCCTCATCCTGATCCGCCACGGCGCCAGCCTCGGCGGCGTCGGCGTGATGGCCATCTACCTCCAGAAGACCCGCGGCTGGCGCGCCGGCACCGTGCAGATGGCCTTCGACAGCCTGATCCTCGCCACCGGCCTCCTCGTCGTCGAGCCCCATCAGGTGATGCTGTCCGTCCTCGGCGCCGCAGCGCTCAACCTGGTGATCGGCGTCAATCACCGGCCGGACAGGTATCACGGGTTCTGAGTCGACACATCCCTCGGGCCACCCTGTAGGTCGGACTTCAGTCCGACAAACCCTGCCCGATCAACCGGCCATGTGGATGGATCAACCCGCGTTGTCGGACTGAAGTCCGACCTACAATCCGACCTACAATCCGACCTGCAGTCCGACCTGCAGTCCGAGCGGCAACGCGGCGCCGTCACCGCTTCGTCATCCCCCCGCAACATCGCCCCGCTATCTTCCGCCGCGTCTCATCATTCGACGCCGGCCGCGGGCATGGCGCAATCCAAGCTGCGCCATGGCGTCATCCGCTCCGTTCTGCCGCTCTGCCCTGATCGTCCTGGCAGCCCTCGTGCTGTCGGCCTGTTCGCCCCGCCAGATGGTGATGCACGGCCTCGCCGACGAGCTGGCCAGCCAGGGCAGCGCCCCCGAGGATGACCTCGATCTGGCCCGCGAAGCCAGCGCCTACCACCTCAAGCTCTCCGAATCCGTGCTGCGCGGCCAGCCCGACCACGCCGGGCTGGCGACGGCCGTGGCCGCCGGTTTCACCCAGTACGCCTACGCCTTCGTGGCCTTCGATGCCGATCGCCTCGACGCCACCGACGCCAAGGCCGCCCAGCGCCTGCGGGAGCGCGCCGCGCGGCTCTACCGCCGGGCCCGCGATCACGCCCTCACCGCTCTCGAAACCACCCACCCGGATCTGCGCCGCCAGCTGGCCGACCCGGCCTCGCCGCTGCGCCTCAAAGCCGCCGATGTGCCCCTCGCCTACTGGGCCGCCGCGGCCTGGGGCGGGCAGATCTCCCTCTCGAAGGACGACCCGGACACCGTGGCCGACCTGCCCCTCGCCGCCCGCCTTGCCAGGCTGGCCTGGGATGCAAACCCCAATTTTGGCGACGGCGACATGGCCAGCCTGATGGGCAGCTTCGAGGCGGCCCGCCCGGGCGGCAGCCGCATCCAGGCCGAAAAATACTTCGACGAGGCAATCCGCCTCGCCCACGGCACGAGCGCAGGCGCCTTCGTCGCCAAGGCCGAAGGCATCGCCCTGCCGGCCGGCGACAAGGCCGCCTTCACCGATCTGCTGGGCCAGGCGCTGGCCGTGAAGGACGCCCCGGGCAGCCCGAAGATGCTGGCCAACGAGGTGATGCGCCGCCGCGCCCGCTGGCTGCTGGACACCGCCGACGACCTGTTCTGACCCCCCTTCATTCCGGACGAGCCCGCCATGCACCGACTCATCGACCGCCTCCACCCCCACCTCGTCTCCCTGCTGGGCCTGCTCCTGGGCCTGCTGATCGGTGCGTTCGCCGCCCCCGGCGCCCACGCCGCCAGCCAGCTTCGCATCGGCACCCTGGCCCCCAAGAACTCCCTCTACCACCGCCAGTTGATGGAAGTGGGCGAAGCCTGGCGCAGCGCCCAGGGCGACGGCGCCAAGTACGTGATCTACCCGGACGGCGGCCAGGGCGGCGAAACCGACATGGCCCGCCGGATGCGCATCGGCCAACTGCAAGGCGCCTTGCTGTCGGTGGTCGGCCTGCGCGAGATCGAGCCCTCCATCTCGGCCCTGCAGAACATGCCGCTGCTCTTCAAGAGCTGGGACGAAGTGGACTACGTGCGCGAGAAGCTGCGCCCGGGCATGGAGCGCAAGTTCCTCGAAAAAGGCTTCGTGGTGCTGGCCTGGGGCGACGCCGGCTGGGTGCGCTTCTTCTCGAAGGACGCCGCGGTGCGCCCGGACGACTACCGCAAGATGAAGTTCTTCGCCTGGGCGGGCGAATCCGAGCAGCAGGACATCATGAAGAGCCTGGGCTACACCCCGGTGCCCCTGGAGACCAGCGACATCCTCCCGTCCATCCAGACCGGGATGATCACCGCCGTGCCCGCCACCCCTTACTTCGCGCTGGCGAGCCAGGTCTACGCCACCGCGCCCCACATGCTCGACATCAACTGGGCGCCCATCGTCGGCGCCCTAGTGGTCACCAAGAAGGCCTGGGACGACATGAGCCCCGCCGCCCAGGAGGCCCTCAAGACCGCCGGCGCCAAAGCAGGCCTGCAGATGCGCACCAAGGCCCGGGCGGAAGTGGACGAAGCAGTCGAAGCCATGAAGAAGCGCGGCCTGCAGATCCACACCCCGACGCCCGAACAGATGAAGGAATGGAACGACCTCGCCGACAAGCTCTACCCCCGCATCCGCGGCAAGATGGTGCCGGCCGACACCTTCGACGAAGTGATGAAGCTCCTGAAGGACTACCGCGCCGGCAAGCGCTAAGCTCCGGTGTCGGACTGAAGTCCGACCTACAAAACCCCAGCCCCCGCCTCCTGTAGGTCGGACTTCAGTCCGACAAAGCCTGCCCGGCGGAGGATGTCGGACTGAAGTCCGACCTGCAGCTTGAACAGATCCAAGCAGCACCTGTGACCTTTCAGATCGAGCTTGAACCCGTCCAACAAAAACCCGGGATGCCCCAGGTAAAACCTGAAGATGCCCCCTGTAGGTAGGACTTCAGTCCGACATCCGGACACCGAGCGGGTGTTGTCGGGCTGAAGTCCGACCTACAGCTTGAACAGATCCAATCAGCACCTGCGACCTTCCAGATCGAGCTTGAACCCGTCCAACAAAAACCCGGGGTGCCCCAGGTAAAACTTGAAGATGCCCCCTGTAGGTCGGACTTCAGTCCGACATCCGGACACCGAGCGGGTGTTGTCGGACTGAAGTCCGACCTACAGGTTGAACAGGTTTAAGTCCGACTTGAAAAAGTCCACCTAAAACGTGCGACCGTTCAAGTCGAACTTGAACCGGTTCAACAAAAACCTGAGATGTCCCAAGTAAAACTTGAAAAAGTTCAAGTCGGACTTGAACCCACCCAAGTCCGACTTGCGATCACGCACCAGCGAGGTGAAGTGGTTCAAGTCCCACTTGAAGTCACTCAAGTCCAACTTGAACGATTTCAAGTCTGACTTGCGCGGGTTCAAGTCCGGGATCAACCCACGATCCCACCCCCTCATCCACCCTCAACACGCCCCCCACCCGAATAGCCCACCCATGCGCCGACTGCCCTTCGACGAAGCCATCGCCTCCGCTGCGCTGCTGCTGATGACCCTGATCCCGCTGGTGGAGATCGCCCTGCGGCCGCTGCACGGCATGGGCATCGCCAACGCCCCGATGATCGTCCAGCACCTGGGGCTGGTGCTGGCGATGGCCGGCGCGGTGCTGGCCGAGCGGGGCAACCATCTCACCAGCCTCGGCAACAGCTTTGCCAGTGCCCGCAATCCGGCCGTGCGGCACGCCGCAAACCTCTTTGCCAAGGGCAGCGCGGCGGTGCTGTGCGGGATGCTGGCCGAGGCGAGCTGGCAGTTCGTCGCCAGCGAGATGGACGCCGGCCGGGAACTTGCCTACGGCCTGCCGGTGTGGACGATCCAGGCGCTGATGCCCGCCGGCTTTGTGCTGCTGGGGGTCAAGCTCGGCAGCCGCTGCGCGAGCGGGCTGGCGCTGCGCGTCGTGCTGGGCGTAGTGCTCACCGCGGCAGGCTATCTCTTCGCGCAGCATTTCGATGGATCGACGCTGCCCCTCGCCCCCTTCGCCATCGGGCTGATGCTGGCGCTGCTGGCCGGGGCGCCGATCTTTGCGGTGCTGGGCGGGCTGGCCCTGGCCCTGTTCTGGTCCGAAGGGCAGCCGCTGGCGTCGGTGCCGCTCTCGCACTACCAGATCACGGTGAATCCGTCGCTGCCGGCGCTGCCGCTGTTCACCCTCGCCGGTTTGATCTTCGCCCGCAGCGGCGCGGCCGTGCGGCTGGGCGCGCTGTTCACCGCCAGCTTTGGCGGCGGCGCCATCGGCTCGTCCATCGCGGCGGCGCTGTTGTGTTCGTTCTTCACCGCCTTCACCGGCGGCAGCGGCGTCACCATCCTGGCCCTGGGCGGCTTGTTGCTGCCGCTGCTGAAGGACGCCGGGCTGCCGGAGAAGCGCGGGATCAGCCTCGTCACCAGCGCCAGCGCGCTGGGGGTGCTGCTGGCCCCGTCGGTGCCGCTCATCATGTACGCCATCATCGCCCGGGTGCCCATCAACACCATGTTCCTGGCCGGGGTGGTGCCGGCGCTGGTGATGGTGTTCTTCCTGCTCACCGTGGGCGGCTACCTGCGCCGGGACGGCATCGCGCAACTGGAGCGCCCGAAGGCCGACTTCACCGCCGCCCGCAAGGCCGCCTGGGCGGCCCGCTGGGAGATCCTCGCCCCGGTGGTGGCCATCGGTTCGCTGGCCAGCGGCCTCGCCACCCCCACCGAAAGCGCGGCGCTCACCGCCGCCTACGCCCTCCTCACCCAGTCCATCGCCCACCAGGAGCTCGACGGGCCGCTGCTGCGCCGCTGCCTGGCCGACTGCGCCCAGGTGATCGGCGGCGTGATGCTGATCCTCGGCATGGCGCTCGGCCTTACCAACTATCTGGTGGATGCCGGCATCCCCGATGCGGCGGTGGAATGGGTGCAGGGCGCCCTGCCCAACCGCTTCGCCTTCCTGGTAGCGCTCAACGTCTTTTTGTTTGCCGCCGGCGCGCTGATGGAGATCTACGCCGCCATCGTGGTGCTGGTGCCGCTGCTGCTGCCGGTGGCGGTGAGCTACGGCATCGACCCGGTGCACTTCGGGGTGATCTTCCTGGCGGTGATGGAGATGGGCTTTCTGTGCCCGCCGGCGGGGATGAACATCTTTTTCGCGTCGGCGATGTTCGGCAAACCGATCCGCGAAGTGGCGGCGTCGGTGCTGCCGGCGCTCGCGGCGATCTTCCTGGGTGCGCTGGCGATCTCGGCCGTGCCGTGGCTGGCGACGGGGCTGCCGGGGCTGCTGGCCGGGGGCTGATCCCAAACGCTGCCTAGGTCACACCACAACGCCTGGCTTGCCTCTTGCATACGCGCCAGCACATGCAAGCAGGAGCAAACCATGCAGATCCAGAGCCCGAGCAATCTCGCCACCACCTACGGCATCCGCCTTCAATCGCCTATCACCCGGCAAGCGGTGCCGGCAAACGGCACCGCCCCGGCAAGCACTGCCGATTCCGTCAGCATCTCCGGAGCCGCAAGGCAGGCGCTCGCCGCCGAGGCAGCTGCGTCGTCCAAAGCCGGAGATGCGGATGGCGCCGTTGAAGCACGACTGGCCGAGATCAGGGCCAGAGGCGCGGTGAATCGATCGCAGGAAGACCAGGCTTTCCTCTTTGCCAACGACCCGCGGCTGGCCGCGATCGCGGCCCAGCAGAAGTCACCCGATCAGCTCACCGCCGACGAACTGGACTACATGCAGAAGGCCACCGGGCTGGTGAACACCATGGCCAACCTCAGCCCGGCAGAGAAGGCGCTTTACGACAAGGCGGTTGCCAGTTGCAATACCCAGGCAGCGGCGGGCATCGGCCAGATCGCCCTGGTACGCATGATGGGCCACTCGGCCGGCGGCGCGGGCGGCAGCAGCTACGACCCACTGAGCACGCCGATCACCGCGGCCAACATCGAGAACTACTTCAGCCACAGCATCGTCGACCCGAGCGGCGCGAGCCGAACCCGCTTTCAGGCCTTGATCGAATATCTGCAGACGACGCCGGCCGCCTGACCCGCCATCGGCAAAAACGGCACGCGCTGGCGCCAGAAGGGGCGGCAGCACGTCGTCCGGCGCGGGCGGTCTTACTTTTCCCAGCGCGCGGCGGCGGAGTCGTCGGCGTCCCGCGCGTCCACCCAGCGGCCGCCTTCCGGGGTGTCTTCCTTCTTCCAGAAGGGGGCGCGGGTTTTCAGGTAATCCATGATGAACTCGCAGGCGGCGAAGGCGTCGCCCCGGTGGCTGCTGGCGACGCCCACGAAGACGATGCGCTCGCCCGGCTCGAGGCGGCCGAAGCGGTGGATCACCCGCGTGCCGAGCAGCTGCCAGCGGCTGCCGGCCTCCAGGACGATGGCTTCCAGCGACTTCTCGGTCATCCCCGGGTAGTGCTCGAGGGTCATCGCCGAGACGGCGCTGCCCTCCCCCGCCACCTTGTCGGCCCGCACGAGGCCGACGAAGCTCGCCACCGCGCCCACATCACTGCGGCCGGCGGACAAGGCGGCGATCTCTGCACCGACATCGAAATCGGCTTCCTGGACGCTGACGGAATTCATGGTGGGCCTCGAAGGTGGTGAAGGGTTGTTGAATCAGCCGCCGGTGACGGGCGGGAAGAAGGCGATCTCGTCCCGGTCGGCCACGGCGGTGTCGGCGCCGGCCATCTCCTGGTTGATCGCCATCCGCACGTTGCGCCCGACGTCCAGCGCCTCCCACGCGCCGCCGCGTTTGGCGAGGTGGGCGCGCAGGTCGCCCAGGGTGGCGATGGTGGCCGGCAGGGTCAGCGTCTCGTGGGAGTAGCCGAGGGTTTCACGGAGGCTGGCGAAGTACAGAACCTTGATGCTCATGAGGCGCTTACGAAAGAAGTTCGGAATAAGGGATGAAGCGGACCAGATCGCCCGCGGCCACCGGCTGGCCGGCGGGGTTATCCACCAGGCCGTCGGCCCACACGGTTGAGGTGAGGACGCCCGGGCCCTGGTTGGGGAAGAGATCGACGCGACCGTCGTCGCCGATGCGCGCGCGCAGGAACTCGCGGCGGCGATCGGGCTTGGTCCAGTTGAAGCCAGCCGGCAGCGGAATCGACCGGGGCAGGCAGTTCGCCACGCCCATCGAACGCAGCACGAAGGGCCGCACCAGCAGCAGGAAGGTGACGAAGCTCGACACCGGGTTGCCGGGCAGGCCGATGAAGGCCGCGCCTTCGCCGCCGGCCGGGTCGTTCACCTGACCGAAGGCCACCGGCTTGCCGGGCTTCATGGCGACGAGCCACAGATCGAGCCGGCCCTCGGCCTGCACCGCCGGGCGCACGTGGTCTTCCTCGCCCATCGACACGCCACCGCTGGTGACGATCAGGTCGTTGGCCGCGGCGGCGCTGCGCAGGGCCGCGCGGGTGGCCTCCAGCGTGTCGGGCACGATGCCGAGGTCTTCCACTTCGCAGCCGAGGGCTTCGAGCAGGCCGCGCAGCACGTAGCGGTTGGAGTTGTAGATGGCGCCGGGCGGCAGCGGCTCGCCGGGCATCACCAGCTCGTCGCCAGTGGAGAACAGCGCCACCTTGAGGCGCCGATACACCGGCAGTGTGGCGCAGCCCACCGACGCGGCGAGGCCCAGCATCTGGGGCGTGAGGCGATGGCCGGCGGAAAGCACGGTGGAACCCAGCGCGATGTCCTCGCCGGCGCGGCGGACCCACTCGCCCGCGCGGGGCACGTGGTCGATGGTCACGCTGTTGCCGTCGGCGGTGCACAGCTCCTGCATCACGATGGCGTCGGCACCGTGGGGCACCGGGGCGCCGGTGAAGATGCGTGCGGCGGTGCCGCGGGCCAGGCTGTGGCCGACGCTGCCGGCGGGGATGCGCTGGGCAACCGTGAGGCGCGCGCCCGGCGCGGTCACGTCGGCGGTGTTCACCGCGTAGCCGTCCATCGACGAGTTGTCGAGGGGCGGCACGTTGAGGGACGACACCTGATCGACGGCCAGCACGCGGCCGAGGGCTTCGGCGGTGGGCACGTGTTCGATGGCGGAAACGGGCTTGGCGGCGGCCAGCAGCGCCGCCCGCACGTCGTCGAAGGGACGCATGGGATTGCTCATATCAGGCCCTGGTGTTGGAGGATGAAGGCGGCCACGGCGGCCGGATCGTTGATGTCTAGGCGCGGCAGCGGCGCATCAAGGGGCACGTCGGTGGCGATTGCCACGATGGCCGGGTTGTCCTGGTACTGGAGCGGCTTGCCCACCGCCGGGCGATGGACTTCGAGCTTGGGGATCTGCACCGCCTTGAAGCCTTCGACCAGCACCAGATCGCAGGGCGACAGGCGCGCCAGCTGGGCGTCGAGATCAGGTTCGGGCTCGCCGCGGAGTTCGTGCATCAGCACCCAGCGCTCGTCAGAGATCAGCAGGATCTCACTGGCGCCGGCCTCGCGGTGGCGCCACGAATCCTTGCCCGGCTTGTCGATGTCGAAGCCGTGGTGGGCGTGCTTGATGACCGACACCTTGAGGCCGCGGCGGGTGATCTCGGGGATGACCTGCTCGATCAGGGTGGTCTTACCCGAGCCGGACCAGCCGGCAAATCCGAAAACCTTCATGCTGCTCCTTCGTGCCCGCAGGGCACCGCCAGCACCGGGGCGAAGCCGCCGCCGGGGGTGCGGAAATTGGTGGTCTGGCCGCGATAAAGCCGTGCGGTGACCAGTTGGACCTGGCCCCGATAGACGTAGTTGCGTAAGTCCATCTTGAGGGCCACCGCCTCGCCGCCCACCGACAGGCGCCGCTCGGAGGGCGGCACGAGGGCCTGGGCGATGTAGTCGCCAGCGATGATCTCGTCGAACACCCGCCGGGTGAGCTTGTCGCCCCGATAGGCGCCGCGACTGCCAAAGCCGCTGGCGGGCTTGAAGAACAGGCTGCGCCGCCGGGCCCAGAAATCCGCAGCTTGGGCAGCGGTGACGGCCTCGGTGCGCGGCACGCCGGCGGTGATCACCGCGATGTCGGCTTCCGCCGCGCCAATCTGGCGCAGGGCGTCGGGGTTGGAGAGCAGCACCAGGTTGCGCTTGTCGGCGTACAGGGCGTGGGCACGGGGGTGCGGCGTGATGACTGCCGAGCCGGCGAACCAGGCGTCCCGCAGCGCGCAGCTGGCGGGGGTGTCGAAGGAGAAATCGGTGAGGCGGTTATAGACCAGATCCACCCGCTGGCCGTGGAGCGTCAGGCCGTCGGCGGTGTGCGCGAGCTCGGACGGATCGCAGATCCACGCGGCCACGCCGTGGCGCTCGAACAGCCGCTGGAAGAGCAGGAACTCGGGCAGCAGGTACTGGCCCTGGGGCGCTTCATCAACGATGGCGACCGTACGCAGCGGCGCATCGCCCCGCTCCGCCCGCCATTCGGCCCGGAACATCTCGAAGAACACCCGCTCCAGATCGCCCGAGGCGTGGCCCTGCATGGCGGCCATGGCTTCGGCCACCTCGTCGCAGCAGGCCCGCTGGGCGCGGCCAAGGATGGCGGCGAGCAGCCCGCCGCCGGCGTTGGTGTTGATCTCGATGAGCTGGGGGCCGGCATCCGAGAGATGGAAGTCGTAGCCGAGAAACACGCCGGACGCGCCGGTGACGTGGCGGGCGGACTCCGGCGCGTGGGCCAGCACCGCGTCCTGCCAGCCGGGCAAGGCCACCACGCGGTGGGTCGCGGCAATCAGATCGGCCATCTGCTGCACATGCGCGGCCGACACGAAAGCCATGGATTCGGCGAACAGGTGCGGGCGCGACTCGGCGATCATCGCCTGCAGCGCGCCGTCCCGAGGGTCCCGGGCCAGCGCCGACACCAGCGCCTGGCGGTCCAGCGACACGCACTGGCAGCCGGCGTTGAGGGCTTCGGCCGCGTCGACGCAGTCATGGGCGCCGGCGGCGAGGCGGGCGATGAGGGCGGAGGGCGACGACAGCGCGTTGGCGTTCGGATCGGTCAAGGACGGCATCGGAGCAAGGTGTCAGGCGCGGGATTGTAGCAGCGGGGGCGCGCCGGGTTGATCGAAGACGCGCCACGCATGCGTGGGTGAAATCGGCTCATCGGTGGGTACCGGCGATCCATGCATGAGCGACGGCGACTCATGGGTGAATCCCGATGACTCAGCGGTGAGTCGTCGCCATCCATGCATGGGCGGGCGCAAGCCATCGATGAGTTTCCGCCATTCACGCGTGAGTGAAATCCGTTCATCGATGAGTCTCCGAGACTCATCGATGGGCAATAAAGACTCATGCATGGCCCATCTTTACCCATCGATGGGCGCCCCGTCCTTGATCGGCGCTTGATCGGCGCCAACGCCGGCAATCAGCCCTGCCGCGCAGCCGGCGGCGGCAGATCCTCGAGGAAGGCCACCACCTCGGATTCGACCTTGCTGCGGGTCATCGGCGGCAGGCTCTGCCAGACGCGCTTTCCGTAGGGCTTGGTGAGCATGCGCGGGTCGCAGATGGCGAGCACGCCCTTGTCGCGCTCGGTGCGGATCAGCCGGCCGGCACCCTGCTTGACGTTGATGACCGCCCGCGGGAGCTGGTATTCCATAAAGGGGTTGCGGCCGGATTTGTTCATGTGCTCGATGCGCGCGGCGAGCACCGGGTCGTCGGGCGGGGCGAAGGGCAGCTTGTCGATCACGACCACCGAAAGCGCATCGCCGGGCACATCGACGCCCTCCCAGAAGCTCTGGCTGGCCACGAGGATGGCGTTGCCGAGGCGGCGGAAGCGATCGAGCAGCTCGGTGCGCGAGCCTTCGCCCTGGATCAGCAGGGGCAGGTCGAGCTTGTCCCGCTCCAGCGCGTCGGCGATCAGCTCGTGGATGCGCCGCATGGCGCGCAGCGAGGTGCACAGCACGAAGGTGCGGCCCTGGGCGGCGCGGATCAGGGGAATCGCGACCTTGGCGACCGCGTCCGGGTAGTCCGGGCTGTTGGGCTCGGGCATGTTCTGGGGCGCGTAGAGCACGGCCTGAGCCGGGTAGTCGAAGGGCGAACCCCACACCGCGGTCTCGATGGGCGGCTCGACCCAGTTGAGGCCCAGCTCTCGGCAGTAGTGGCCAAAGTCGCGCCCCACCGCCAGGGTGGCGGACGTGAACACCCACGCCCGCGGGTGGCCGTCCATCTGGCGCTTGAAGATCGAGGCGATGGACAGCGGCGTGGCGTTGAGGGCCAGGGTCTGGCTGAAAACCTCGACCCAGCGCACCCAGTCGGTGCCCTCCGGCACCTGCCAGCGGGCCAGGCGCTGCTGGATCTCCTGGGTGCGGCGCAGGCAGTTGGCGAGGCCCTCGGAGCGCTCGGCCTGGGATTCGACCAGCGTGCAGAAATCGGTGAGCTCGGCATCGAGCGCATCGACGGCTTCGTGGAATTCCTTGTTGTCGGCGAGTTGGGCGTAGCCGAAGCGGGCGTTCTCGGCCTGCACCGACAGGCGCAGATCCCGCGCGGCTTTTTCGAGCTTGCGGGTGGCTTCGATGAGGGCGAGGCAATCCCGGGCGGCGGCCACGGTCTCGGAGCGGGTGTCGCGGGCGAGCTCCAGCAGCTGGGCGGTGGACACGCTCTCGCCGAAGAACAGGCTGGCGGTTTCGGGCAGCTGGTGGGCTTCGTCGAAGATCACCGCGTTGCACGAGGGCAGCAGCTCGCCCATGCCTTCGTCGCGGAGCATCACGTCGGCAAAGAAGAGGTGGTGATTGACGACGACCACGTCGGCCTCCATCGCAGCGCGGCGAGCGGCGGCGACGAAGCACTCCTTGATGTTGGGGCATTCCTGCCCCAGGCAGTTATCCCGGGACGAGGTGGCGAACATCCAGGCGGCGGCATCCTCGGGCACCTCGGGGCACTCGGCCTTGTCGCCGCTCTGGGTGATTTCCATGAAGCGGCCAATGGTGCGCAGGTGGCCGGCGTCTTCGGGCGTGGTGAAACGGCCATCCACCAGATTGCGGGCCAGGTGGTAGTGGCACACGTAATTGGCCCGGCCCTTGAGCAGCGCCACGCCCACCGGCACCTTGAGGGCGGCGCGGATGGTGGGCAGATCGCGGTTGAAGAGCTGGTCCTGCAGCGTCTTGGTGCCGGTGGAGATGATGACCTTGCCGCCGTTGAGCAGCGCCGGAACCAGATAGGCGTAGGTCTTGCCGGTGCCGGTGCCGGCCTCGGCCACCAGCACGCCGTTCTCCTTGAGGGTGTGGGCGATGTGCGCGGCCATCTCCAGCTGCTGGGGGCGCGGGGAGAAACCAGGGATCGCCGCGGCGAGGGGGCCGTCGGCGGCAAAGGCTTGTTCTACGTTCATCGGAGAAATCTATTCGAGGGCGTCCACGCGCAGCCACACCTGGCCGTCGACGCGGCGGGCACCCTGGGCGTAACCGCCGGTGCCGTAGCGGGTGGCTTGGCCGGTGGTGGCGCTGCCGCCCAGCGGAATCCAGCTGCCAAGGGCGCCACTGACGGTGGTGGCGAGCCGGGACGATTCGACCACGCCATCGGCGCCAAGGCGCTCCATCGACGGGCTGATCTCGATCGTCACCTGATTGCCGACCACCTGCGGCGCGGCATAAAAACCGGTGCCCACATCCATGTAGCGCACCGAATCCACCTGCACCCAGCCACCGGGCGCGGCGCGCCATTCGCGCATCATCAGCGGCAGGGACTGGCCAACCTGGATCAGCGCCCTGCCCCCTTCCACCACCTGCACCTGCTGGCTCACGTCGTCGCGCTGCTCGCTGCTGCCGGCGCCACCGCGGATGATGACCCGACTGTTGCCGGGCTCAAGGCGGCCATCCACGCCCACCCCACCGCCGGATGCTTCGCGCACCTCACCCTGGCGCACCGACACCACCAGCCGACGCAGCGGCGTATCCAGCGCAGCGATGGCCGTGCGGAGTTCGGCGAGGTTGCCCGGCGAGACGCGCAGCAGGATCTTGTCGCCCATGCTGCTGATCGCCCCGCCCTGCTCCACCATCGGACGCAGGCTGGGCACGACCTGCTCGGCCGGCCGGTGCCGCAGGGGGATGATCGTGAGGCCGTAGTCGGCCGCCACCGGCTGCGCCAGCACGGCGCCGGCCAACAGGAAACAGGCGGCAGACGGGCGCATCGGGCGTCAGTCGACCCGGTGGGCTTCGGCGAGGTAATCGCGGGAGCGCATCTCGATCAGGCGGCTGACGGTGCGGTGGAACTCGCTGGCCTGACGGCCTTCCACGTAGAGGTCGTAGGCCTGGCACTCGGCGCTCACCAGCAGCTTGACCCGGTGGTCGTAGAGCACATCCACCAGCCACGTGAAACGCCGCGCTTCCGAGGCCATCGCCGCGCTCATCTTGGGCACGCGGGAGAGGATCAGCGTGTGATGCTCGCGGGCGATCTCGAGGTAGTCGTTCTGGGAACGGTTGCCGCCGCACAGGGTGTCGAAGTCGAACCAGATCACCCCCGGCGCCTTGCGCACCACCTTGAGCTTGCGCTCCAGCACCTCGATCTCGCCCGGCGCGCCCTTGGTGCCGGCGATCTGCTCGAAATCCTTGGCGAGGTGCTTGTCGGCGGCATCGTCGGCGGGCACCAGGAAGGCGTCCATCTGCTCGAGGGTGCGCAGGCGGTAGTCGGTGCCGTGATCCACCTCGACCACATCGAAGCGACGCTTGATCATTTCGATGGTCGGCAGGAAGTTGATCCGCTGCAGGCCGTTGGGGTAGAGGCCATCGGGCGGGTAGTTCGAGGTCATCACGAAGATGGTGCCGCGGGCGAAAAGCGCGTCGAGCAGGCGGCCGAGGATCATCGCATCGGCGATGTCCGACACGTGGAACTCATCGAAGCAAAGCAGGCGCGTCTGGCGGGCGATGCGGTCGGCCACCTTCTGCAGCGGATCGGGCTCGTTGTTGAGGTTCTTGAGGTCGTTCTGGACTTCCTGCATGAAGGCATGGAAGTGCACCCGGCGCTTGCGCTGATAGGGCACCGAGTCGAAGAAGCAGTCCATCAGGAAGCTCTTGCCACGCCCCACGCCACCCCAGAAATAAACGCTGCGCGGCTGCTTCGGCCGGGACAGCAGCTTGCGGATCGTGCCGCGCCGCGCCGCCTTGAAGGCCACGAGTTCGGAATACAGCCCCTGCAGACGCTGGGCCGCCGCCCGCTGGGCGGGATCGGACTTGAAGCCCCGGGCCTTGAGGAGCGACTCGTAGGCTTCGATCATGCCGTTCTCGGCAACTTTAAGGATTCGGTGCGGCATGGTGATGATTCGGTAAAACCAATGGGATCGGGGGCGGGCAGGCATTTTACCGCCTGACCGCCCCCGGCTGAAGACTGGCCGGCCCGAAGGCCGGCCGCTTCATCAGAAGTGCAGCGGACGCTTGTCCACCGCCAGCGCTGCTTCGTGCACCACTTCCGACAGGGTCGGGTGGGCATGGCAGATGCGGGCGAGGTCTTCCGACGCGCCGGCGAACTCCATGGTCACAACGGCTTCGCCGATCAGCTCGGACGCGTTGGAACCAATGATGTGCACGCCGAGGATACGGTCGGTGTTGGCATCGGCGATCATCTTCACGAAGCCAGCCGGGGTGCCGGCACCCAGCGCACGGCCGTTGGCCATGAACGGGATCTTGCCGACCTTGTAGGCGGCGCCTTCGGCCTTGAGCTGCTGCTCGGTCTTGCCGACCCAGGCGATTTCCGGCGAGGTGTAGATGACCCAGGGGATGGTGTCGAAGTTGGTGTGGCCCTTCTGGCCAGCCATGGTTTCGGCCACGGCAACGCCCTCTTCCATCGCCTTGTGGGCCAGCATCGGGCCACGCACCACGTCACCCACCGCCCACACGCCGGGCAGGTTGGTCTGGTTGTGGCCGTCCACGTCGATGAAGCCACGCTCGTCGATCTTGAGGCCGACCGCTTCGGCGTTGAGGCCGGCGGTGTTGGGCACGCGGCCGACGGAGACGATCAGACGGTCAAACTCGGCCTTCTGGGCGCCATCCTTGGTTTCGTACTCGACGGTGACCGACTTCTTGCCGACGGTGACCTTGCCGACCTTGACGGACAGCTTGATGTCGAGGCCCTGCTTGGTGAACAGCTTGAGGGCTTCCTTGGCCAGATCCTGGTCGGCAGCGCCGAGGAAGCTGTCCATGGCTTCGAGGATGGTGACTTCAGAGCCGAGACGGTTCCAGACCGAACCCATTTCCAGGCCAATCACGCCGGAACCGATCAGGCCGAGGCGCTTGGGCACGGAATCAATGTCGAGGGCGCCGATGTTGTCGCACACCAGCTTGTTGTCCACCGGAATGCCCGGCAGGTGACGGGCGGTGGAGCCGGTCGCCACGATGACCTGCTTGGCCTCGACGACTTCTTCGCCGACCTTGACCTGCCAGCCGCCGTCGGTCTTCGCGACAAAGGAGCCGTGGCCAGCCAGGAAGGTGACCTTGTTCTTCTTGAACAGGCCCTTGATGCCGGCAGTCAGCTGCTCGACGATCTTGGACTTGCGGCCGATCATCTTGGCCACGTCGATCTTCGGCGTGCCAACGGAGATGCCCTGCTCTTCGAAGGCGTGACCGGCTTCTTCAAACAGGTGCGAGGTGTGCAGCAGCGCCTTGGACGGGATGCAGCCCACGTTGAGGCAGGTGCCGCCCAGGCGCGGTTCGCCCTTCGGGTCGGCATAGGGATTGGATTCGGCGCAGGCCGTGTTGAAACCGAGTTGCGCGGCGCGGATCGCTGCCACGTAGCCGCCGGGGCCACCGCCGATAACCAGAACGTCGAATTGCTTCGCCATGTGTGTTCTTCCTTGTTCGGATTGAAACAAGGCACGGCAGCGACAGGAATCCTGCCGCGGCCGTGCCTCGGGTCAGTTAGATCAGACTTCCAGCAGCAGACGGGACGGATCTTCCATCGCTTCCTTCATGGTCACGAGACCCAGCACGGCTTCGCGGCCGTCGATGATCCGGTGATCGTAGGACATGGCGAGGTAGTTGATCGGACGGACCACGACCTGACCATTTTCGACGACGGCACGGTCCTTGGTGGCGTGGATGCCCAGGATCGCGGACTGCGGCGGGTTGATGATCGGGGTGGACATCATCGAACCGAACACACCACCGTTGGAGATGGAGAACGTGCCACCGGTGAGCTCTTCGATGGAGATCTTGCCGTCCTTGGCCTTCTGGCCGTATTCGGCGATCTTCTTCTCGATGTCGGCGATGGACATCTGGTCGGCGTCACGCAGGATGGGCACCACCAGGCCACGGGGCGAGCCGACGGCGATACCGATGTCGATGTAGCCATGGTAGATGATGTCGTTGCCGTCCACCGAGGCGTTCAGGATCGGGAACTTCTTCAGGGCAGCAACCGCGGCCTTGACGAAGAAGCCCATGAAGCCCAGACGCACGCCGTGGGCCTTCTCGAACTTCTCGGCGTACTGCTTGCGCAGGGCCATGACCGGCGCCATGTTGACTTCGTTGAAGGTCGTCAGGATGGCGTTTTCGTTCTTCGACTGGATCAGGCGCTCGGCGATACGGGCGCGCAGACGGGTCATCGGAACGCGCTGCTCGGCGCGGTCGCCGGTGGCCACGGCAACCGCCGGAGCGGCAGCGGCGGCGGCAGGCTTGGCCTGGGCAGCAACGGCGTCTTCCTTGGTGACACGACCGCCACGGCCGGAGCCGGCGACGTCGGCGGCAGCGATGCCCTTCTCGTCGAGGATCTTGCGGGCGGACGGGCTGGCGGCGGAAACCGGAGCAGCAGCGGCAGCAGCCGGGGCAGCGGCCGGAGCGGCAGTGGCAGCCGGAGCGCCGGCAGCGGCCTTGGCTTCGGTGTCGATGGTGGCGATGACTTCACCGGAGGTCACGGAGTCGCCGCCGTTCTTGACGATCTTGACGAGCACGCCGTCAGCCGGTGCCGGGGTTTCCAGCACGACCTTGTCGGTCTCGATGTCGATCAGGTTCTCGTCGCGGGAAACAGCGTCGCCTTCCTTCTTGTGCCAGCTAACCAGCGTGGCTTCGGAGACGGACTCGGACAGTTGCGGCACTTTGACTTCGATCAGCATGTTTTCTCCCTTGTGTTCAGTTCGGCATGGATTGCATCAGGCCTTGATTTCGCCAAATGCATTTTCGATGACAGCCTTTTGTTGCGCGTTGTGCTTGGCGTAGTAGCCGACAGCCGGCGAAGCCGCCGCGGGACGGGCCACAAGCAGGAACTTGTGGTCTTCACCGAGGTTGCTGTCCAGGTGGTGGCGCGAGGCCAGCCAGTACCAGACACCCTGGTTGCGCGGCTCTTCCTGCACCCACACCACTTCCTTGGCGTTCGGGTACTTGTTCACCTCGGCCGCGAAGGCCTCGGCCGGGAACGGATAGAGCTGTTCCATGCGCACGATGGCGATGTCGTCGATGCCCTGGGCACGACGGTGAGCCAGCAGTTCGTAGTAGATCTTGCCGGAGCACAGCAGGACGCGCTTGACCTTCTTGGCATCGAGATCGTCAATCTCGCCGATGACGGTCTGGAAGGTGCCCTTGGAGAGCTCTTCCAGCGAGGAGACGGCATCCTTGTGACGCAGCAGGGACTTCGGCGTGATGATCACCAGCGGCTTGCGCAGCTTGCGCAGGGCCTGGCGACGCAGCAGGTGGAAGATCTGCGACGGGCCGGACGGGATGCACACTTCCATGTTCATCTCGGCGCACAGCTGCATGTAGCGCTCGATACGCGCGGAAGAGTGCTCGGGACCCTGACCTTCGTAGCCGTGCGGCAGCATCATCACGAGACCGCACTGACGGCCCCACTTGGCTTCACCGGAGCTGATGAACTGGTCCATCACCACCTGGGCGCCGTTGGCGAAGTCGCCAAACTGGGCTTCCCAGATCACGAGCTGGTTCGGCTCGGCCGACGCGTAGCCGTATTCGAAGGCCAGCACGGCCTCTTCGGACAGCACGGAGTCGTAGCAGTAGAACGGGGCCTGGCCGTCGCGGATGTTCTGCAGCGGGTAGTAGGTGCCGTCGTGCCACTGGTCACGGTTCTGATCGTGCAGCGCAGCGTGACGGTGGAAGAAGGTGCCACGGCCGACGTCTTCACCGGAGATGCGGATGCCGAAGCCCTGAACCACCAGACTGGCGTAGGCGAGGTTTTCGCCCATGCCCCAGTCGAGGGCCAGCTTGCCTTCGCCCATCGCCTTGCGATCGTCGATGATCTTCTGGACGCGGGGGTGCAGCACGAAGCCTTCGGGGGTGGTCGTCAGGGCTTTGGAGAGCCGCTTGAGTTCCGCCATCGGCACCTTGCTGTCGCACTTGTCGGTGTACTTCTTGTTGGCGTACGGGCCCCAGTCCTGGGAGAACTGACGCTTGAAGTCGGACAGCACCGGATTGGCCAGCAGCTCGCCCTTGTCGAGGGCTGCGCGGTAATCCTTGATGAACTGTTCCGGCTCGTCGGCCTGGCAGACGCCCTGGGCAACCAGCTTTTCCGCGTACAGCTTGCGGGTGCCGGGGTGCTTGGCGATCTTCTTGTACATCAGCGGCTGGGTCACCATCGGCTCGTCGGCTTCGTTGTGGCCGAGCTTGCGATAGCAGACGATGTCGACAACCACGTCTTTCTTGAACTCCTGACGGTACTCGACAGCCAGGCCCATGACGAACGCGACCGCTTCGGGATCGTCGCCATTGACGTGGAAGATCGGCGCTTCGGCCATCTTGAAGATGTCCGTGCAGTACAGCGAGGAACGGTAATCGCGCGGATCCGAGGTGGTGAAACCGATCTGGTTGTTCACCACGATGTGGATCGTGCCGCCCGTGCCGTAGCCGCGGGTCTGCGCGAAGTTGAGCATTTCCTGGTTGACGCCCTGACCAGCAACGGCCGCATCACCGTGGATGATGACGGGAACGACTTCGGACTTGCCGTTCTCGCCACGACGGGTCTGACGGGCATACACCGAGCCCTCGACCACCGGGTTGACGATTTCCAGGTGCGACGGGTTGAACGCCAGCGTGAGGTGCACCGGACCACCGGCGGTCATCACGTCGCTGGAGAAGCCCATGTGGTACTTCACGTCACCCGCGGACAGATCGGACGCAGCCTTGCCTTCGAACTCGGAGAACAGCATGCTCGGCGACTTGCCGAGGGTGTTCACCAGCACGTTGAGGCGGCCACGGTGAGCCATGCCGATCACGATTTCCTGGACGCCCTTGCTACCCGCGACACGGATCAGTTCGTCCATCGCGACGATGGTGCTCTCACCACCTTCCAGCGAGAAACGCTTCTGACCGACGTATTTGGTGTGCAGGTAACGCTCCATGGTCTCGGCGGCGGTGAGGCGCTCGAGGATGCGACGCTGCTTCTGATTGTCGAAGGTCGGACGGCCGCGGGTCGGCTCGAGACGCGCCTGGATCCAGCGCTTCTCACCGATGTCGGTCATGTACATGTACTCGGCGCCGATGGAGCCGCAGTAGGTCTGACGCACGGCGTCGAGGATCTCGCGCAGGGTGGCGCGATCGCCCGGCAGGCCGTGGAACGAGCCGGTGTTGAAGGTCTCGTTGAGATCCGCCTCGGTGAAGCCGTAGTGGGACAGCTCGAGTTCGTGGATCTCGGGACGCTCGGTCCGCTTCAGCGGATCGAGTTGCGCCCAGCGGGTGCCCAGGAAACGGTGGGCGTTGATCAGTTGCAGGACGCTGACCTGCTTCTGGTCGGCGCCGCTCGCCACCACGGTGCGCACCGGGCCGCGCTTCGCCATGTCGGCAAAGGCGTTGATGATCGGGTAATGGGCTACATCACGGCCGTTGCCCGGCGTGTTCTGCAGCGCATCGAAATAGGTCCGCCATTCATCGGAGACGGAATCCGGATTGTCGAGATAGTTCTCGTAAAGTTCCTCGATGAACGGAGCATTGCTGCCGAACAGTTGGGAGCTCTCAAAAAGCTGTTTCATCATGGGCGACCACCAGGCTTGTGTCTTGTCTTCTGAGTGTTTATGCGGTGGGGAGAAATCCCTGATTCTGTGTTCTTATGGACAAACGAAGCGGGATGGCCCAATGATCGACCATCCCGCATTCGTTTCCCCTGTTTCCCCCTCCCCCTCCGTATTGCTTAGCCGCGTTGAGCCAGCGGCACGACGTCGCGACGGGCGGCGCCGATGTACAGCTGACGCGGACGACCGATCTTGTATTCCGGATCGGTGATCATTTCTTCCCACTGGGTCATCCAGCCGACGGTGCGGGCCAGCGCGAAGATGCAGGTGAACATGTCGGTCGGGATGCCGAGCGCCTTCTGAACGATGCCGGAGTAGAAGTCCACGTTCGGGTAGAGCTTCTTCTCGACGAAGTACTGGTCTTCCAGGGCGATCTTTTCGAGTTCCATCGCCAGCTTGAACAGGCGGTCGTTCTCGAGGCCCAATTCACCCAGCACGTCGTGGCAGACCTTGCGCATCAGCTTGGCGCGCGGGTCGAAGTTCTTGTAGACGCGGTGACCGAAGCCCATCAGCTTGAAGCTGTCGTTCTTGTCCTTGGCGCGGGCGATGTACTCGCCGACGCGGGAGACGTCACCGATCTCTTCCAGCATGTTCAGGCAGGCTTCGTTCGCACCACCGTGCGCCGGGCCCCACAGGCAGGCGATGCCGGCGGCGATACAGGCAAACGGGTTGGCACCGGACGAACCGGCCAGACGGACGGTGGAGGTGGAGGCGTTTTGCTCGTGATCGGCGTGCAGCGTGAAGATCACGTCCAGCGCACGGACCAGCACCGGGTTCGGCACGTACTTTTCGCACGGGTTGCCGAACATCATGCGCATGAAGTTGGCGGTGTAGTCCAACTCGTTGTCCGGGTACATGAACGGCATGCCGGTGTTGTACTTGTAGGCCATCGCAACGATGGTCGGCAGCTTGGCAACCAGACGGTTGAAGCTGACGTTGCGGTGCTCCACGTCGGAGAAGTCCATGGCGTCGTGGTAGAAGGCGGACAGCGCGCCAACCACACCGGTCATGACGGCCATCGGGTGGGCGTCACGGCGGAAGCCGGAGTAGAACTTGGACAGCTGCTCGTGCACCATCGTGTGCTTCTTGATGGTGTTCTCGAAGTCGGACTTCTGAGCGGCATTGGGCAGCTCGCCGTTCTTCAACAGGTAGGTGACTTCGAGGAAGTTGCAGTTGTCGGCCAGTTGTTCGATCGGGTAGCCGCGGTACAGCAGTTCGCCCTTGTCACCGTCGATGTAGGTGACCTTGGACTGGCAGCTGGCCGTGGACAGGAAACCGGAGTCGTACGTGAAGTACCCGGTCTTTCCGCCGAGGGTGCGGATATCGATCACATCATTGCCATGCGTCCCCGACATGATCGGAAACTCTACGGCCTTGCCATCTACGGTCAGTGTAGCAGTACGTTGCGTGGTCATATTTTGGTCCCTTTTCCCTGTTGAAACTCCACAACTCCCTAGCGATGCCCTGCCCCGTCAGCCGGCCCGGAGCAGATCCATCATTTCCTTCCAGCGGTCGTTGGTGACCGGCTGGCTGCCGTTGACCATGGCCCAGAGGTCATGGTCTTCGACGAGCAGCAGGTCATCCAGATCCGCCAGTTGATCGTCGGTGAGACGATCGAAGTGCCTTTCGAGGAAGCGCGTGAACACCAGATCGAGCTCCAGAAGAGCCCGACGGCACTGCCAGCGCACGCGCCCCCGATTGAGCGTCATACGGCGCGACGGACCATCATGTCCTTGATCTTGCCGATCGCCTTGGTCGGGTTGAGACCCTTCGGGCAGACGTCGACGCAGTTCATGATGGAGTGACAGCGGAAGAGACGGTACGGATCTTCCAGGTTGTCGAGACGCTCACTGGTCGCCTGGTCGCGGGTGTCGGCGAGGAAGCGGTAAGCCGCCAGCAGGCCGGCCGGACCAACGAACTTGTCCGGATTCCACCAGAACGACGGGCAGCTCGTGGAGCAGCACGCGCAGAGGATGCACTCGTAGAGACCATTGAGCTCTTCCCGGTCCTCCGGGCTCTGGAGGCGTTCGCGCTCCGGAGCCGGATCGTTGTTGACCAGGTAAGGCTTGATCGAGTGGTATTGCTTGAAGAACTGGGTCATATCGACGATCACGTCGCGGATGACCGGCAGGCCGGGCAGCGGACGGATGGTGATCGGCTGGGCCAGTTCTTCGACGCTGGTCAGGCAGGCAAGACCGTTCTTGCCGTTGATGTTCATGGCGTCGGAGCCACACACACCTTCACGGCAGGAGCGACGGAAGGACAGGGTGTCGTCCTTAGCCTTCAGACGGACCAGTGCATCAAGGAGCTTCTTGTCGGACTCTTCGAGTTCGACAGAGATGTCCTGCATGTAGGGCTTGTCGTCCTTGTCCGGATTGTAGCGGTAGATCTTGAACTGTACGGTTCGCTTGCTGCTCATCTTCTAATCTCCGGAACGCTCAGTAGGTACGCTTGGCCAGCGCGATCGGCTCGACGTCGGCGGACATCGGCTGCAGATTGACCGGCTTGTAGTCGAGGCGGTTGCCCTCGCTGTACCACAGCGTGTGCTTGAGCCAATTCTTGTCGTCACGGCCGTTGGGGGTCTCGGCGCAATCGAGTGCATCATCACGCACGTGGGCACCGCGGGATTCCTTGCGGGCCTCGGCGGAGATCATGGTCGCCTTGGCGACTTCGATCAGGTTGTCGAGTTCGAGGGCTTCGGTGCGAGCGGTGTTCCAGACCTTGGACTTGTCCTTGATCTGGGTATGCTTGGCGCGCTCGGCCACTTCGAGGATCTTCTCGACGCCTTCCTTGAGCATGTCGGCAAAACGGAACACGCCGGCGTGCTTCTGCATCGTGCGCTGCATGTCGAGACGAACGTCGTTGACTTCAACGCCGCTGGTCTGGGTTTCGAGACGGGCGATACGGGCCAGGGACACATCGGCGGCGTCGTCCGGCAGCGGCTTGAGCGTGAGCTGGCCGGAGCGGAAGTCGGCAACCACAGTCTCACCGGCGGACTTGCCGAACACCAGCAGGTCGAGCAGCGAGTTAGTGCCCAGACGGTTGGCGCCGTGCACCGATGCGCAGGCGCATTCGCCAGCGGCGTAGAAGCCGGAAACCGGGACGTTCGGGTTGCCGTCCTTCGGGACGATGACCTGACCCTTGTAGTTGGTCGGAATACCGCCCATCTGGTAATGGCAGGTCGGCACAACCGGGATCGGGGCCTTGATCGGATCGACGCCAGCAAACTGGATCGAGATTTCACGAATGCCGGGCAGGCGCTTCATGATGGTCTCGGGGGACAGGTGGGTGATGTCGAGGAGCACGTGATCCTTCTCGGAACCACAGCCACGGCCTTCGTTGATCTCGGTGACCATCGAACGCGACACGACGTCACGGGAGGCCAGATCCTTCAGGTTCGGGGCATAGCGTTCCATGAAGCGCTCGCCGGCGGCGTTACGCAGGATGCCGCCCTCGCCACGCACGCCTTCGGTGATCAGCACGCCAGCGCCGGCCACGCCCGTCGGGTGGAACTGCCAGAACTCCATGTCTTCCAGCGGAATGCCGGCACGAGCCGCCATACCGACACCGTCGCCGGTGTTGATGAAGGCATTGGTGGAGCTGTAGTAGATACGACCGGCACCGCCGGTGGCGAAGATGGTCGCCTTGGCGTGGAAGATCGAAACCTCACCGGTTTCCATTTCCATGGCGGTCACACCCAGCACATCGCCGTCGGCGTTGCGGATCAGGTCCATCGCCATCCATTCGACGAAGAACTGGGTGTTCGCGCGCACATTGCGCTGATACAGCGCGTGCAGCATCGCGTGACCGGTACGGTCGGCCGCGGCACAGGAGCGAGACACCGGGGTCTGGCCGTAGTTCTGCGAGTGACCGCCGAACGGACGCTGGTAGATCTTGCCGTTGTCGGTACGGTCGAACGGCATGCCGTAGTGTTCGAGTTCGACGACGACTTCGTTGGCCTTCTTGACCATGAACTCGATCGCATCCTGGTCACCCAGCCAGTCCGACCCCTTGACGGTGTCGTACATGTGCCAGTGCCAGTTGTCTTCGGTCGAGTTACCCAGGGAAGCGGCAACACCGCCCTGCGCAGCAACGGTGTGGGAGCGGGTCGGGAAGACCTTGGTCAGGACGGCCGTCTTGAGGCCGGCTTCGGAGAGCTGGAGCGCCGCCCGCAGGCCGGCGCCACCGGCACCGACGATAACCGCGTCAAAAGTATGCTTAGCGACTTTCACTTACAGCCTCCAGAGAATCTGAGCAGCCCAGCCGGCGTAGCCGATGAGCGCGAGGGCAACGATCGAATGCAGGGTAAGACGGATACCCGTGGGCTTGATGTAGTCCATGAAGATGTCACGCACGCCGATCCAGGCGTGGAAGAACAGCGACATGAAGAACAGGAAGGTCGCGAACTTCATGAAGCCGCCGCTGAAGACACCGCGCCAGCTCTCGTAGGAGCCATCAGGCATGGTCAGGACGCAAATTGCAATAATGACGGTATAGAGTGCCATCACGACAGCCGTGACGCGCTGGGCGAGCCAGTCGCGGAAACCGTAGTGGGCACCAACAATGACGGGCTTTACCATAGCTTGGTCACCAGAAGGGCAGTGAGAACGAGACTGACGATCAGCACCATGCGGGCGCTCTTGACCGAAGATTCCTTGTCGACGCCGACGTGCAAGTCAAGCAGCAGGAAACGGATGCCGGCACAGAAATGGTGCAGGTACGCCCACACCAGGCCACTCAGGATGAGTTTGACAAAAGGATTCCCGACAATCTTGGCGAATTCAGCATAGGATTCCGGAGAGCCCACGCTGGCGCCGAAGAGCGCAAGCAGCACCGGCAGCATGAGGAACAGACCAGCGCCGCTCACCCGATGCAGAATCGAGACCTTCCCGGCAAGCGGGAGCCTGATCTCGTTCAGCGCCAGATGCTTCGGGCGCTGTTTCTTCAAAATCACCTCTGTCATAAGATTTCCCTCTAACAATAGCAACTCGCAAGTCGCTCATTTCCCACACAAACAAAATTATAAGTATATACCCTTACCATCAACTGACAGGCCGGGCCCTCCCATCAATTCAAAACCGTCAATTCAATTCGTTAAGATAATAATGATCCGCCGTCAGATAAAGCCCCCGACGCCATTCAACCGGCCGATCGCCATAGGTGTAGGTTACCCGTTCGACGGACAGCAGCGGCGTACCTTCCGCGACATTGAGGGTTTCGCTGGTCATACGGTCGGCCGCAACCGCGCGGATCCGCTCTTCGGCACGGATCATCCGCACACCGAAGCGGCTTTCGAACAGACTATATAGGGAACCATGCGAGCCCTGCAGAACCTCCATGGTCAGACCCTGGAAGATCTCACCCGGCAGATAGATCTCATCCACCACCACCGGCTTTCCTGCAAAACGCAGCAGACGCCGCAGGATGGTGACAGGCGCACCGAGCTCGATGCCCAGCATGCGCGCAGCCTCGTTCCCCGCCTTGGCCTTCCAGCAATCAAGCGGTACGCTTTGCGGATGCGCGAGATCGCCATCCATGGGAACAAGCCGGAGGAATCTGAACAGCGCACGGGGATCGTTATGGGAAGCGACGTAGGTGCCCTTGCCCTGCTTGCGAACCAGGAGGTTCTCGGCCGCCATCTCATCGATGGCCTTACGCACCGTACCCTGGCTTACACTGAAGCGGATGGCGAGTTCCTGTTCACTGGGAATCGCCTGCCCCGGGCGCCACTCGCCGGACTCCAAAGCATTAAGCATCAGATTCTTGATCTGACGGTACAGGGGGCTGAAGGTGGGCGAGTCGTGTCGCATGCGTGTATTTGAACACACTTTCGAAAGACAGTCTATAATCAGTCTTATATCTTATATAAGATATAAGACAAGGAAATTGACAGCCTTTCCAAATGCTCCTACGATTCGAACGTTGACCGGCTCAGCGCCAGCGCCAACCCAAGATCAGCATCGCGGCGACTCGCTGGCGGCGCGAATCAGCAGTGAATTAGTTTCGATAACACTTTCTATGTAGAGGGAGTTTCAATAATGGCAAAAGCCCCCGTTCGTGTCGCAGTCACCGGCGCCGCCGGTCAGATCGGTTACAGCCTCCTGTTCCGCATCGCCAGTGGCGAAATGCTGGGCAAGGATCAGCCCGTCATCCTCCAGTTGCTCGACCTCCCGCAAGCCCAGAAGGCTGTCAAGGGCGTCATGATGGAACTGGAAGACTGTGCCTTCCCGCTGCTGGCCGGCATGATTGCCACCGACGACCCCAATGTCGCCTTCAAGGACGCCCAAGTCTGCCTGCTGGTCGGCGCCCGTCCGCGCGGCCCCGGCATGGAGCGCAAGGATCTGCTGACCGAAAACGCCAAGATCTTCACCGTTCAGGGCGCCGCCATCGGCCAGTTCGCTGATCCGAACGTCAAGGTGCTGGTTGTGGGCAACCCCTGCAACACCAACGCCTACATCGCCAAGGAAATCGCCGTCAAGTACGGCCGCGTCAATGCCAAGAACTTCACCGGCATGCTGCGTCTGGACCACAACCGCGCCCTGTCCCAGCTGGCCACCAAGTCCGGCCGTGACGTCTCCAGCCTGAAGAACCTGGTCGTCTGGGGCAACCACTCCCCCACGATGTACGCCGACTACCGCGCCGTCACCTCCAATGGCGACAGCGTCAAGGGTCTGATCAACGACGACGCCTGGAACCGCGACGTGTTCCTGCCCACCGTCGGCAAGCGTGGCGCTGCGATCATCGAAGCCCGCGGCCTGTCCTCCGCTGCCTCGGCCGCCAACGCCGCCATCGACCACATCCGTGACTGGGTGCTCGGCTCCAACGGCGAATGGGTCACCATGGGCATCCCGTCCGATGGCTCCTACGGCATCCCCGAAGGCATCATCTACGGCTTCCCGGTCACCACCGAAAACGGCGAGTACAAGATTGTCCAGGGCCTGGAAATCGACGAGTTCTCCCGTGAGCGCATGACCCACACACTGAACGAGCTGCTCGAAGAGCGTGACGGCGTGAAGGATCTGCTGGCCTGATCGCCGCAGTTCTCAGCCGGTCAGAACGCGGGGGCAGAAATGCTCCCGCGTTTTTCGTTCACGCCGTTTTTTGCTACCCTCCTCCGCCTGCCAGATCACTTCGAGTATCCGCCATGTCCGCCTTGCCGCATCCCGACCACGTGCTCTTCCAGGGCGAAAAGCCCTTCCCCATCCTCCCAGCCGTCGACCATTACGCTGGCAGTGAAAAGCTGATGCGCAAGGCCCTGAGCCTTCAGCATGAGCTCGGGCCGGTGTTCGACATCACCTGTGACTGCGAGGATGGCGCCCACGCCGGCGCCGAGGCAGAGCACGCGGCGATGGCAGCGGAACTCGTCATGTCCGGTGACAACCGCTTCGGCCGCGTCGGTGCCCGCATCCACGACATCACCCACGCCCACTGGGAGCAGGACGTAGACATCCTGGTCGGCCAGGCCGGCGAGCGGCTCGCCTTCCTGACCATCCCCAAGCCCCGCAGCGTCGCCGATGCCGCCCACCAGATCGAGGCGATCCGCAACGCCGAAGAACGCCACGGCATCAAGCGGGAGATTCCGGTTCATGTGCTCATCGAGACCCACGGCGCCCTGCGCGACGCCTGGGAGATCGCTGCACTGGATCGTGTGGAATCCCTCGACTTCGGTCTGATGGATTTCGTCAGCGGTCACCACGGCGCAATCCCCGGCGCGGTGATGCGCAGCCCCGGCCAGTTTGAACACCCGCTGGTCATTCGCGCCAAGTGCGATATCTCCGCCGCAGCCCTCGCCAACGGCGTCGTGCCCTCCCACAACGTCACCACCGAGCTCAAGGATCTGGCCTACATCCGCCACGACGCCGAGCGTGCCCGCAAGGAGTTCGGTTATCTGCGCATGTGGAGCATTCACCCGAACCAGATCGTCCCGATCGTCGAAGCCATGCGCCCCGACTTCACCGAAGTCGAGGAGGCGGCGAGCATCCTGATCGCTGCCCAGGACAAGCACTGGGGTCCGATCCAGCACGCCGGAAAGCTGCACGACCGGGCGTCCTACCGTTATTACTGGGAACTTCTCAAGCGCGCCCGCAGTACCGGAATGGACATTCCGGGTGACGCCTTGAAGCGATTCTTCTGACAATAAAAAACCCGGCGCAAGGCCGGGTTTTTTATTGCGGAAACCGCAGATCAATCAGGCAGCGCAATCTTGTTGTCGGTGCTGAACTGATAGTCGTTGAAGACGTGCTCGGCAGAGAGGATCTGGTAGCTGCCGTCTTCCGCCTTGCGGGTGGTGTCCTTCAGGCGATAGGTGTAGTGCCCGCAGGTCCAGCAGTCGAAGTTGCGCATGTGGGTGCACAGACAGGTCTTATCCATCACCGACACCCGCTTGGCGCCCGGATGAGCCGCGACTTCGCGGTTGTAGGCCTGGATGTAGGCACAGCTGCCGTTGGCGTCGAGCAGATAGCCATAGGCCTCGCAGTTCGGGCGGATGCCGGAGCCGATGGCTGGGCTGTTGGTGAGCATCCGCATCGGGTAGCCGGTCGGCGACACCTGATTCACGACGATGTTTTCTTCGCTGGCGCGGAAATACTCCTGCTGCACCTTCTCGGGCAGACCACATTCGGTGGTAACCGTGAAACGAGTCGCCACCTGCACGGCCGCAGCGCCGTTTTCGAGGAAGGACACCGCATCGCTACCGGTGAAGATGCCACCCGCCGGGATCAGCGGAATGTCGAGTTTCTCGGCAATCAGCCAGGCATGGATCTCGGCGACGATGGTGGCCAGGTCGTACTGCGCCCAGTCCATGCCAAAACCCAGGTGACCACCGGCAAGCGGGCCTTCGACCACCACGTAGTCGGGGAGGCGGTTGGTGCGCGCGCTCTTGCGCAGGAAAAGCTGCAGCGCCCGCAGCGACGACACGATGATGCCGAGCTTGGCATCACGGAAACGGGGATGATCCTCGATCAGCGCGAACGAACCCAGGTGCAGGCCGGCAGCAAGCGTGATGCCATCGACGCCAGCATCCAGCGCAGTGGCCAGACGCACCCGAAGGGTTTCCTTCGGGGCGTTCATCGTGAGCTTTTCCATGCAGTTCACGAAGATCATGCCGGGGCCCTTCTTGGCCTCCATCGTCTTGCCCACGTGCAGGCGGGTCGCCTCGGCAAGCTGGCCGAGATCGAACTGGACGACCGACTTGTCGGGGTTCTCGACGTTGTACTTGTAGAGCTTGAGCTTTTCCTTGACGTATTTGGTATTGAATCGGCGATCGGCTACCGTCTTGACCATCGCATCCGAGATGTGACCTATTCCGCCCAGCCGCGCCACTTCCAACGCCAGGTCAGCGGTGGAGATATCCACCCCCATCCCGCCAACCACGATGGGCACCAGCTCCTGCTTGCCAAAGCGCAGACGGAAATCATCAACTCGTTTCATGAAACTCCTTCCAGACAGACCTGACGCATCAAGGACGATCGCCAAGCGAAATATGTAGCCGAATACATCATTATCCCACCTCACAGCCCCCCTTGAGGCCGTTTAGATCAAGGAAAATTCAATCTACCTCTTAAAACCGACTGCCGCCCGCTTCAGACCGACAGGCGGCGCGACAGATGGGGGCAAAATTTGTTACCTTCCGGTGTGCGGAAAAAGTCACGTAGTCCGCTAAAATCACGGCTCGCTAGCCAACCACTATCAGATGTCGGACTCCTCTCACCCCGCCAAGGAATGCGCTGTCCTGTTTGCCGATCTTGTGGGCAGCACACAGCTATATCAGCGCGTGGGTGACACTTCGGCGTTCGAGGTTGTCGACCGCAGCATCCGCGCCATGCGGATCGCTGTCGAAACCAAGCGTGGCCGCGTCGTCAAGCACACCGGCGACGGCCTGATGGCCGTCTTCAGCGATGCCGACAGCGCTGCCGACGCCACCCTGGCGATCCACCAGACCCTGAAGGAACTCCCCAGCACCGCCGAGCAGCAACGTCTGGCCGTGCGCATCGGTTTTCACTTCGGGGCCGTCGTCGCCAGCGGTACGGATGTTTTCGGCGACACCGTCAATTTCGCCGCCCGCCTGGCCGAACTCGCGTCGCCGGGCAAGGCCATCACTTCGAGCGAAACCGCCCGCCGGCTCGGGCCCGAATGGCGGTCGGTGCTGCACGCCCTGCCGCCCCGGGTGATTCGCGGCGTGACCCGCCCGGTGGAGCTGTGCGAGTTGATGTGCGAAGCGGTGGGCGAACTCACCATCGTCCAGAGCGATCACTTCCTGCTCGACACCGAGCCGGAGCTGCGCCTTTATCTCGACTCGACCTCGCTGGTGCTCAATTCAACCCGACCGAGCGCTCGCATCGGACGCGATCCGGCAGCCGATCTGGTCGTGGGCGACACTCAGTCGTCGCGGCGCCATGCGGAGATCGAACTGCGTGGCGACAAGTTCGTGCTCATCGACCGCAGCAGCAACGGCACCTTCGTGCAGATCGAAGGCGAACGGGAATTCCTGCTATCCCGCGAGGAGGTCGTGCTGCGGGGCCGTGGCCAGTTTGCCCTCGGCCGCAGCTGCTCCAGCAGCCCTCACGTGGTCAGCTTCGTCTGCATCTAGGCTGACGCAGGCCGGGCACGCCGCCCAGGCCAAACATCACCCCAGCAGCGCAGCCCTCAGCGCACCCCCTGCCCGCTCCACCGCCTTCACCGCCTGCGGAAAATACTTTCCCAGCGAGAAGAAGCCGTGGACCATGCCTTCGAACTCATGCACAGTCACCGGCACTCCGGCTTCACCGAGCAGCGCTGCGTAGGCCTTGCCGTCATCGGTGAGCGGATCGCATTCGGCGAGGATGAAGGTGGCCGGCGGCAGGCCGTCGAAACGCCCGGCATTGATCGGCGATGCGCGCCAGTCCTGCCAGTCGTCCTGATTGGGCAGGTAGCGCTCGAAGAACCACGCGAGGCTCTCGGTATCCAGAAAGTAGCCGCTGGCAAACTCGCGCCGGGACGGGCGCTGGCTGAGGATGTCGGTGCACGGGTAGATCAGCAGCTGCAGCGCGGCCTGGGGGCCGTTGGCGTTACGCAGCTGGAGGGCCGTGACGGCGCTCAGCGTGCCGCCTGCACTATCGCCGGCCAGCGCAAAACGGCTCGGATCGATCCCCAGCAACACTGCATTGGCGAGGCTCCAGGTCACGGCGCGCAGTGCGTCTTCAACGGCGGTCGGAAACGGATGTTCGGGCGCCAGCCGGTAATCCACCGACAGCACGGCCACGCCGCCGAGATGCGCCAGCTCGCGGCACAGGCCGTCGTAGCTCGCCACATCGCCGATGCACCAGCCTCCACCGTGAAAATAGAAAGCCACCGGCAGGATATCGTCCGGACCAGCCGAGAGCGGCCGGTAAAGCCGCGCCATGATCACGCCATCCTTCGCGTGGGTCGCCGGAATCGGCACTTCGGTCACCGATGACACGGCTCGTGCTTCGGGCCCGAAGGTGCCTTGAAGCTTCTCGAAGGAACGTCGGGCCTGATGCGTATCCAGCTCGTGGAAACGCGGCGCACCGACGCGATAAATCATGGCAAGCAGGGCCTGGGCTTGGGGGTCGAGGGCCATGGCGGCTAATCCGGGAGCGACAGAAGGGAAAATCAGGAGATGCAGAAACCAATCGGGCCAAATTTGCACCAAAAACGGAAAAACCAGCCCGTTTTTTGCTACAATTTTCTAACCCATTGATTTTATTGGTGCCGGGAGTGGGACTCGAACCCACACACCTTGCGGCGGCGGATTTTGAATCCGCTGCGTCTACCGATTCCGCCATCCCGGCATGGGAAGCCGCACATTATCTACGAATCTGCTTATTGCATCAACTCGCCCCAAGACTCATGGCCTGGACCCTAGACGATTTCGATTACCCGCTCCCTCAGGAACTGATTGCCCAGGCTCCCCTCGACCGCCGCACCGACAGCCGCCTGCTGCAGGTTGGCCCGCAGCTGGCCGACCTGCATTTTGCCGATCTTCCCGCCCTGCTTTCCCCAGGTGACCTGCTGGTCTTCAACGACACCCGGGTGATCCACGCCCGCCTGTTCGGCACCAAGGACACCGGCGGCCAGGTCGAGGTGATGATCGAGCGCCCGCTGGGCGCCCACGAAGCCCTCGCCCAGATCCGCGCCAGCAAGTCACCCAAGCCGGGCACCCGGCTGATGCTCGAAGGCGCGCTTGAAGTCGAAGTACTCGGCCGCGCCGGCGAGTTCTTCCACCTGCGCTTCCCGGCCGGCGAGGATCTCGTCGTACTGCTCGAAAGGCACGGGCGTCTGCCGCTGCCGCCGTACATCGAGCGCGCCGCCGGCAATACCGACGAATCCCGTTACCAGACGGTTTTCGCGAAGAATCCGGGCTCGGTCGCCGCACCCACCGCCGGCCTTCACTTCGACGAACCCCTCCTCGCTCGCCTCGCCCAGATGGGCGTGAATAGCGCCTTCGTGACGCTCAACGTGGGCGCCGGCACCTTCCAGCCGGTGCGCGTCCACGATCTGTCCGAACACAAGATGCACACCGAGGCCTACTTCGTGCCCCAGGCCACCGTCGATGCCATCGCCGCCACCAAGGCCGCCGGCAAGCGCGTGGTGTGTGTCGGCACCACCAGCATGCGGGCACTGGAATCCTGCGCCAAGGGTGGCCAGGCTGTCGCCGGCGAGGCCGAGAGCGACCTGTTCATCCTGCCGGGCTACCACTTCAACGTGGCCGACGCGCTCATCACCAACTTCCACCTGCCGAAATCCACGCTGCTGATGCTCGTCTCCGCCTTCGCCGGCATGGACACCATCCGCCGCGCCTACGCCCACGCCATCGCCGAGCGCTACCGCTTCTTCAGCTACGGCGACGCCATGTTCCTGACCCGGACTTCCGAATGAAATACGAACTCCTCGCCACTGACGGCGCCGCCCGTCGCGGCCGCCTCACCCTCAACCACGGCACCGTCGACACCCCGGCCTTCATGCCGGTCGGCACCTACGGCTCGGTGAAGGGCATCTCGCCGCAGGACCTGCGCGACATCGGCGCCCAGATCTGCCTGGGCAACACCTTCCACCTGTGGCTGCGCCCGGGCCTTGAGGTGATGGAAGCCTTCGGCGGCCTGCATCAGTTCATGGCCTGGGACGGCCCGATCCTCACCGACTCCGGCGGCTTCCAGGTGTTCTCGCTGGGCGCCCTGCGCAAGATCACCGAGGAAGGCGTGCGCTTTTCGTCGCCGGTCAATGGCGACAAGCTCTTCCTCACCCCCGAGGAATCCATGCGCATCCAGAAGGTGCTGAACTCCGACGTGGTGATGATCTTCGACGAGTGCACACCCTACCCCGCCACCGTCACCGAAGCCGCCGATTCCATGCGCCTGTCGCAACGCTGGGCGCGTCGTTCGCGGGACGAGTTCGATCGCCTCGAAAACAACAACGCCCTCTTCGGCATCGTCCAGGGCGGCATGTTTGAAAACCTGCGCGACGAATCCCTGGCCGGGCTCGAGGAGATCGGCTTCCACGGCTACGCCATCGGCGGCCTGTCGGTGGGCGAGCCCAAGGACGACATGCAGCGCATCCTGCACCACACCGCGCCGCGCCTGCCCAAGGACAAGCCCCGCTACCTGATGGGCGTGGGCACGCCGGAAGACATCGTCTTCGCGGTGCAGGCCGGCATCGACATGTTCGATTGCGTGATGCCCACCCGCAACGCCCGCAACGGCTGGCTGTTCACCCGCCACGGCGACATCAAGATCCGCAACGCCCGCCACAAGTCCGACACCCGACCGCTCGACGAGACCTGCGACTGCTACACCTGCCGCAACTTCTCGCGGGGCTACCTGCACCACCTCAACCGCCTCAACGAGATCCTCGGCGCGCGGCTCGCCACCATCCACAACCTGCACTATTACCAGCAGCTGATGCGCGACCTGCGCGACGCCATCGCCAGCGGCACCCTCACCGACTACGTCGCCCGCTTCCACCGCGAACGCGCCGGCCAGGGCGCCTGAAGCCTGCTCGGGCGCCGGCTTCGCCGGCCGGCGCCTTGCCGCTATAATCGCCCCTTTGCCCGAAATCCGTCCATGCAGGTCTTCCGTGGAATCCCCGAGCGAGCCCAACATGGCTGCGTGCTGACCATCGGCAACTTCGATGGCGTGCACCGCGGCCATCAGTCGCTGCTGGCCAAGCTCTCCGCCAAGGCGCTGACCACCGGTCTGCCCGCTGCGGTGATGACCTTCGAGCCCCACCCGCGGGAATACTTCGCCCACGAGAACCGCCCCCGGCGCCTCACCTCCCTGCGCGAGAAGATCCAGCTGCTCGAAGCCCGGGGTGTCGACCGCCTCTACATCGCCCGCTTCAACCAGCGCTTCGCCGGCCTCACCGCCGAGGCCTTCATCGAAGACGTGCTGATCCAGGGCCTCGGCGTGCGCCACCTGCTGATTGGCGACGATTTCCGCTTCGGCAAGGGGCGCACCGGCAACTTCGAGATGCTCCGCAGCGTGGGCGAACAGGTCGGCTTCACCGTCGAAGCCATGCACACCGTCGACCACGAAGGCGAGCGGGTTTCCAGCTCTGCCGTGCGCGCCGCGCTGGCCGAAGGCGACATGCCCCACGCCGCCCGCCTCCTCGGCCGGCCTTACAGCATCAGCGGGCGCGTGCTGCACGGCGACAAGATCGGCCGCACCATCGGCTTTCCCACCGCCAACATCCAGCTCAAACACCGCAGCCCGCCGCTGATGGGCATCTACACCGTCAGCGTCGAAGGCCTGGCCGATAAGCCGTGGCCCGGCGTGGCCAGCGTCGGCGTACGTCCCACCATCAACGACGCCGGCCGACCCAGCCTCGAAGTGCATCTCTTCGACTGGAACACCGAATGCTACGACGCCCACCTGCGCGTCAATTTCCTGCGCAAGCAGCGCGATGAGGAGCGCTACGACAGCCTCGACGCCCTCACCGCCCAGATCGCCCGCGACGCCGACGAGGCCCGCGCCTACTTCGCCCAGAATCCTCTCTGAATTCCACAGGCCGCATAGAACCATGTCCCAGAAGCGCAACGACCTCAACCTGCCCGACACTCCCTTCCCCATGCGGGGCGACCTCGCCAAGCGCGAGCCGGGCTGGATCGCCGACTGGCAGCAGAAGAAGCTCTACCAGAAGATCCGCAAGGCATCCGCCGGCCGGCCCAAGTTCGTCCTACACGACGGCCCCCCGTACGCCAACGGCAGCATCCACATCGGTCACGCGCTCAACAAGATCCTCAAGGACATCATCGTCCGCTCCAAGACCCTCGCCGGCTTCGACGCGCCCTACGTGCCCGGCTGGGATTGCCACGGCCTGCCCATCGAGCACAAGATCGAAGTCACCCACGGCAAGGGCCTGCCCGCCGACAAGGTGCGCGAGCTGTGCCGCGCCTACGCGGCCGAGCAAATCGAAGAGCAGAAGAAGGACTTCATCCGCCTCGGCGTACTGGGCGACTGGGACAAGCCCTACCGCACCATGGACTTCGGCAATGAAGCCGGCGAAGTGCGCGCCCTGGCCGAGATGGTCAAGCGCGGCTGGGTGTTCAAGGGCCTGAAGCCGGTCAACTGGTGTTTCGACTGCGGCTCGGCGCTGGCCGAGGCCGAGGTCGAGTACCAGGACAAGCAGAGCCCCGCCATCGACGTGGGCTTCGTGTGCGCCGAGCCTGAAAAGCTCGCCGCCGCCTTCGGTCTCTCCGCCCTGCCTGCAGGCAAGGACGCCTACGCGGTGATCTGGACCACCACGCCCTGGACGATCCCGTCCAACCAGGCCCTCAACGTCCATCCCGAGCACGAATACGCGCTCGTCGACACCCCCCGCGGCCTGCTGGTGCTGATGGCCGAGCTCACCGAATCCAGCCTCAAGCGCTTCGGCCTCGAAGGCACGATCATCGCCCGCACCAACGGCGGCAAGCTCGACCACATCACCTTCCGCCACCCTTTCTACGACCGCGTCTCGCCGGTCTTCGTGGCCGATTACGTGGGCCTCGATGCCGGTACCGGCATCGTCCACTCGGCCCCGGCCTACGGCGTGGATGACTTCAACTCCTGCAAGGCCAACGGCTTCACCAACGACGACATCCTCAACCCGGTGCAGAGCAACGGCGTGTACGCCGAATCGCTGCCCTTCTTCGGCGGCCTGCACATCTGGAAGGCCAACCCGGTCATCGTCGAAAAGCTGCAGGAAGTGGGCGCCCTGTTCTCCCACGAGAAAATCAGCCACAGCTACATGCACTGCTGGCGCCACAAAACGCCGCTGATCTACCGCGCCACCGCCCAGTGGTTCGTCGGCATGGATCTCAAGCCCAACGGCGGCCCCAGCCTGCGCGAGCTCGCCCTCGGCGGCGTGGATGCCACCCAGTTCTTCCCGTCCTGGGGCCAGGCCCGCCTGCACGCCATGATCGCCAACCGTCCCGACTGGTGCATCTCGCGCCAGCGCAACTGGGGGGTGCCGATCCCGTTCTTCCTCCACCGCGAGACCGGCGAACTCCACCCGCGCACCGTGGAGCTGATGGAAGAAGTCGCCAAGCGCATCGAGGTCGAAGGCATCGCCGCCTGGTTCAAGCTCGACGCCACCGAGCTCCTCGGCGACGAAGCCGCCCAGTACGACAAGATCAGCGACACCCTCGACGTGTGGTTCGATTCCGGCACCACCCACTGGCACGTGCTGCGCGGCTCCCACAACGATGGCCACGCCACCGGCCCGCGCGCCGATCTCTACCTCGAAGGCTCCGACCAGCACCGCGGCTGGTTCCACTCGTCGCTCCTCACCGGCTGCGCCATCGACGGCCACCCGCCCTACAAGTCGCTGCTGACCCACGGTTTCGCCGTGGACGGCACCGGCCGCAAGATGAGCAAGTCGCTGGGCAACGTGGTCGTGCCCCAGGAAGTCACCGGCAAGCTGGGCGCCGAGATTCTGCGCCTGTGGGTCGCCTCCACCGACTACTCCGGCGAGCTGTCCATCTCAAAGGAGATCCTCGACCGCGTGGTCGAAGTCTATCGCCGCCTGCGCAACACCCTGCGCTTCCTGCTCGCCAACACCGCCGACTTCAACCCCGCCACCGACATGCTGCCGGTGTCGGATTGGCTGGAGATCGACCGCTACGCCCTGGCCCTCACCCGCAAGCTGCAGGATCAGGCCAAGGCCGACTACGAACGCTTCGAGTTCCACCGCGTGGTGCAGGCCCTCCAGAACTTCGCCGCCGAAGACCTGGGCGCGGTCTACCTCGACGTCCTCAAGGACCGCCTCTACACCACCCAGGCCAACTCCACCGCCCGCCGCGCGGCCCAGAGCGCCCTGTGGCACATCCTCCAGTCGGTGGTCAAACTGATGGCGCCGATCCTCTCCTTCACCGCCGAGGAAATCTGGCTGCTGCTGGGCAAGGACGCCGACGACAGCGTGATGCTTCACACCTTCCACACCCTGCCGGCCCAGGAAGGCGAAGAGGCCCTGCTCGACAAATGGACGGCCATTCGCGCCATCCGCGCCGACGTGCAGAAGGAAATCGAAGCCGTGCGCGCCGCCGGCCAAGTGGGCTCGTCGCTCCAGGCCGAGGTCGAGATCCGCGCCGCTGGTGGCCGTTACGACGTGCTTGCCAGCCTCGACGACGACCTGCGCTTCGTGCTGATCTGCTCCAAGACCACCCTGGTGAAGGCCGCCGACGAAGCCGCCGAGGCCATTGTCGTCACCCCGTCCGCCCACGCCAAGTGCGACCGCTGCTGGCACTACCGCGCCGATGTGGGCCACGACGCCGCGCATCCGGAACTTTGCGGCCGCTGCACGTCCAATCTGCACGGCGCCGGCGAAGCCCGCAGCGCCGCCTGACCCCACAACCCGAAAGCCTGGAGCCCCGCCCTTGAAACTTCGCCTCGGCAACTGGATCGGCCTGTCGGCCATCGTCGTCCTCGTGGATCAACTGACCAAGCATCTGGTGCGCGGCGAACTGCGCAACGGCGAGGTCATCCACGTCACCGACTGGTTCGATCTGGTGCTGGCCTTCAATCCGGGCGCCGCCTTCAGCTTTCTGGCCGATCAGGCCGGCTGGCAGCGCTGGTTCTTCGTCGCCCTCGCCACGGTCATCTGCGGCTGGCTGCTGCGCCTCCTCGCCCGGCACCAGCACGAGTTCCTGCAGCCGCTGGCCTTTTCGCTCATCATCGGCGGCGCCATCGGCAACGTCATCGACCGCTTCGTGTTCGGCGCGGTGGTCGACTTCCTGTATTTCCACGTCGGCCGCTACGGATGGCCGGCATTCAACGTGGCGGATTCGGCCATCTGCGTGGGTGTCACGCTGATGCTCGTCGCCCAGTTCCGCGAAAGCCGCCACGCCCCCATTCAAGAGAAACTTTCATGACCCAGATCGTCCAGCCCGACAGCCTTGTCACCCTCCATTACCGGATCTCCCTCGACAACGGCCAGTCGCTCATCAGCACCTTCGAGACCACGCCGGCCACCATGCACCTGGGCCGCGGCGATCTGCTGCCGACCCTCGAGCGCTGCCTCGCCGGCACCGCCGTGGGCGAACACCACACCTTCCTGCTCCAGCCCGACGAAGCCTTCGGCGCCTATCGCGACGACCTCGTCGAGAAGGTCCGCCTCGAAGACTTCCCCGATGGCGCCGCCGTCGAACCGCTGGTCATCATGGAATTCACCGCCCCCGATGGCACCCGCTACCCCGGCCTGATCCGCGAAGTCGGCGACACCCACGCCACCATCGACTTCAACCATCCGCTGGCTGGCAAGGCGATCCGCTTCGAAGTCCAGATCATCGGCGTCAACTGAGCGACACGAGGAAAGCCATGGAAGTCCTGCTCGCCAATCCCCGCGGTTTCTGCGCCGGCGTCGAACGTGCCATCGAGATCGTCGAACGGGCGCTGGCCCAGTTCGGCGCGCCGATCTACGTGCGCCACGAAGTCGTCCACAACCGCTTCGTCGTCGAAGGCCTGCGCGCCAAGGGCGCCATCTTCATCGAGGATCTCGCCGACGTGCCCGCCGGCAACACCGTGATCTTCAGCGCCCACGGCGTGCCCCAGTCGGTGCGCGCCGAGGCCGACGCCCGCGGCCTGCGCGTCTTCGACGCCACCTGCCCGCTGGTCACCAAGGTGCACCTCGAAGTCGGCCGCATGCGCGACCAGGGTCGTGAGGTCATCATGATCGGCCACAAGGGCCACCCGGAAGTCGAAGGCACGATGGGCCAGGTGAAGGACGGCATCCACCTCGTCGAGAACGCCGCCGATGTGGCCGGCCTCGTGGTCACCGACCCCGACATGCTCGCCTACGTCACCCAGACCACCCTCTCGGTGGACGACGCCGGCGCCATCGTCACGGCCCTGCGCGAGCGCTTCCCGAACATCGTCGGCCCCAAGAAGGACGACATCTGCTACGCCACGCAAAACCGCCAGGACGCCGTGAAGTTCATGGCGCCCCAGTCGGATCTGGTGCTGGTGGTGGGCTCGGTGAATAGCTCCAACTCCAACCGCCTGCGTGAAGTGGCCGAGCTCCTCAACGTGCCCGCCTACCTCATCGACAACGCCGAGGCCATTGATCCGGCCTGGATCGTCGGCAAGAAGCGCATCGGCGTCACCGCCGGTGCGTCGGCGCCGGAAGTGCTGGTCGAATCCGTCATCGCCCGCCTGAAGGCGCTGGGTGCCGCGTCCGTCCGCGCCCTCGAGGGCGTGCCCGAGCGCATCACCTTCCCGCTGCCCAAGGAACTCCAGACGCCCGCGGCCTGAGCCCGTCCGTCCTCCAACCCCGGAGCCGCCATGCCCTACGTTCAACGCGATGCCACCGGTCGGGTCGTTGCCCTCTTCACCGAGGCCGCCCCCGGCCACGAGGAAGAGCTCCCCCTCGGCCACCCTGACACCGCCGCCCTCACCGGCTCGGGCGATTTCGCCCGCCTCGATGCCGACCTCATCCGCGTCATCGAGGACGTAGTGGACGTGCTGATCGACCGGGGCCTGCTGCGCCTCACCGATCTACCGCCCGACGCCCAGCGCAAGCTGCTGGCCCGCAAGGGCGCCCGGGCGCGCCTGCGCCAGGGTCTCGATCTCCTCGGGCCCAGCGACATCATCTGACGCCCCACCCCGCCGGGCCCGCCAGTGGCCCGGTAGCACCACCAGGCATGCCCCGCAAAACCGTCCGGCATCGGACGCCTGAAGGCTCAAGTTCCCCCACGGTCACCCGTTATCCCTACAATCCGGACGTCCGCCGGCATCCCCGGCGATCTGCCCAGGCACGGCAAGCCCCTTGCCTGGTCGAGAAACGACCCCATTTACGATTGTGCCGATGACTGACGCCGCACCTTCCGCCTCCTCCGCCCCGCAAGCCGGTGGCCCCGCCAACGTCGATGCCGACTGGCATCCGGGCGTGACGATCACCCACGAAGACCCGCTGCTCGACGCACTGGTCATCCTCACCCAGATCCACGGCAATCCCTTCACCGGCGCGGCGCTGTCCGCCGGCCTGCCGCTCGTGGACAACTGCCTCACGCCGTCGCTGCTGCCCCGCGCCGCGGCCCGCGCCGGGCTCTCCGCGCGCATCGTGCGCAAGCCTGTCGAGGCAATCACCCCCAGCCTGCTGCCCGCGATCCTGCTGCTCCACGACCGCCGCGCCTGCATCCTGCTCGAGCGCCTGCCGGACGGCCGCGCCCGGGTGCGCTTCCCCGAGGCCGGCGAATCCGCAGACATCCTCAGCGGCGAACAGCTCGCCGCCCTCTACACCGGGCTGGTGTGCTTCGTCCGCCCACGCTTCCGCTTCGAGGCCCGCGCGCCCCAGGTCAAGGCCGTGCGCTCCACCCACTGGTTCTGGGGCACCGTCTTCGAAAACTGGCGGCTCTACCGCGACACCCTGCTGGCGGCGCTGGTGGTCAACCTGTTCGCCCTGGCCATCCCGATGTTCTCGATGACGGTCTATGACCGGGTCGTGCCCAACCACGCGGTCGAAACCCTGTGGGTGCTGGCCGTCGGGGCGATCCTCGTGCTCGGCTTCGATTTCTGCCTGCGCACCCTGCGCGCCTACATCGTCGACACCGCCGGCAAGCGCATCGACGTGCAGCTTTCGGCCCGCATCATGGAGCGTGTGCTCGGCCTGCGGATGGACGCACGGCCAGCCTCGGTCGGCTCGTTTGCCGCCAACCTGCGCGCCTTCGAAGGCGTGCGTGACTTCATCGCCTCGGCCACCGTCACCACACTGATCGATCTGCCCTTCGTGCTGCTCTTTCTGGTCGTGATGACCTGGATCTCCCCGTGGCTGCTGGTGCCGCCGCTGGTGGGGATGCTCGCCGTGCTGTTCGTCACCCTGGTCGCCCAGGACAAGATGCACGAGCTCACCGAAACCACCTACCGGGCCAGCGCCCAGCGTAACGCCACGCTGGTCGAAAGCCTCGTCGGCCTCGAAACCCTCAAAACCCTCGGCGCCGAAAGCAGCGTCCAGCGCCAGTGGGAACGCGCCACCCTGTTCATCGCCCAGGTCAGCGGCCGGCTCAAGCTGCTCTCCTCGGGCACGGTCAACTTCGCACAGCTCATGCAGCAGCTGGTGAACATCGCGGTGATCATCGTCGGGGTGTATGAGCTCTCCGAGGGCAACATGTCGATGGGCGGCATCATCGCCGCGTCGATGCTCTCCGGTCGCGCCATGGCGCCCCTGGGCCAGGTGGCCGGGCTGATGATGCAGTACCAGAACGCCCGCACCTCCCTCGCCTCGGTGGGCACCCACATGAACCTGCCGGTCGAACGCCCCGAGGGCGCCAGCTTCGTGCATCGCCCCAGCTTCACCGGCGACATCGAGTTCAAGGACGTGAGCTTCTGCTACCCCGGCCGCGACCAGGCCGTGCTCAAGAAGATCAGCTTCCGCCTCAAGGCCGGCGAGAAGGTCGCCATCATCGGCCGCATCGGTTCCGGCAAGACCACCATCGAAAAGCTGATCCTCGGCCTCTACCAGCCCACCGAGGGCGCGGTGCTGGTTGACGGCATCGACTCCCGCCAGATCGACCCGGCCGAGCTGCGCCGCGCCATCGGCTTCGTGCCCCAGGACGTGACCCTCTTCTACGGCACCCTCAAGCAGAACATCGCGATGGGCGCGCCCTTCGCCGACGACAGCGCGATCCTCGCCGCGGCCGATCTGGCCGGCGTGCGCGAGTTCGCCAACACCCACCCGCAAGGCTTCGAGATGCCCATCGGCGAGCGGGGCGAATCCCTCTCCGGTGGCCAGCGCCAGGCCGTGGCCATCGCCCGCGCGGTGCTCAACGACCCGCCGGTGCTGCTGCTGGACGAACCTTCCAGCAGCATGGACCACCAGAGCGAGGAAGGCCTCAAGCAGCGCCTGCGCCGCTTTGCTGCCGGCAAGACGATCGTCCTCGTCACCCACCGCACCTCGCTGCTCGATCTGGTCGACCGGCTGATCGTCCTCGACCAGGGCCAGATCGTCGCCGACGGGCCCAAGGCCCAGGTGGTCGAAGCCCTGCAGCAGGGCCGCATCGGAAGGGCGGGGTGACACCATGAAAGCCCTCTTCCTGCGCATTGCCGCCCTCTTCCAGCCCGCCTACAACGCGCTCTATCAACGCGCCTCGCGCACCTTCGACCGCATCCTCGATGGCGTCGAGAGGAAAGAGATCCACGACGACTCCGACTACATGGCCGACGCCGAATGGGCCATGTCCGAGCAAAAGCTGCGCGGCAGCCGCATCGCCGTGATCCTCACCTTCGCGGCCGTCATCATCCTCATCGTGTGGGCCGCCTTCGCCCAGCTCGACGAAGTCACCCGCGGCGAAGGCAAGGTCATCCCGTCCCGTCAGGTGCAGGTGATGCAGAGCCTCGACGGCGGCATCGTCTCCGAGATCCTGGTCAAGGAAGGCCAGCAGGTGAAGACCGGGCAGCTCCTCCTCAAGGTGGACCCGACCCGCTTCGTGTCGTCGCTACGCGAGAACCGTGCCCAGTACATCGCCCTCCTCGCCAAGTCCGCGCGCCTCACGGCCGTTGCCAGCGGCAAGCCCTTCGTGCCGCCGCCCGAGCTCATCAAGGAAGCGCCGGATCTCGTCGAGCAGGAGCGCAGCGCCTACGAAAACAAGCGGCTCGAGCTCGACGCCGCTGTCGGCGTGGCGCGCCAGCAGCTGTCCCAGCGCCGCCAGGAGCTCAACGAACTCACCGCCAAGCGCGAACAGGCCACCCAGAGCTACAGCCTCACCGCGAGAGAACTCGAAGTCACCCGCCCGCTCGCCAAGACCGGCGCGGTGTCCGAGGTCGAGCTCCTGCGCCTCGAGCGGGACGTGGCCCGCTACCGGGGCGAACGGGACGCCGCCGGCGCCCAGATCCCGCGCATCCAGGCCGCCATCTCCGAAGCCCAGCGCAAGATCGAGGAAGTCGAGCTCAACATGCGCAACCAGGCCCGCAGCGAACTCTCCGAAACCAACGCCAAGCTCGCCGCCCTGTCGGCCGGCAGCGAAGGCCTCGCCGACCGGGTCAAGCAGGCCGAGATCCGCGCACCGATGAACGGCACCGTCAAGCAGCTCTTCGCCAACACCGTGGGCGGCGTGGTGCAACCCGGCAAAGAGATCATCGAGATCGTCCCGAGCGACGACGCCCTACTCCTCGAAGCCCGCGTGCAGCCCAAGGACATCGCCTTCCTGCGCCCGGGCCAGCCGGCGCTGGTGAAGTTCACCGCCTACGATTTCTCGATCTATGGCGGCCTCGAGGCAACCCTCGAACAGATTGGTGCCGACACCATCACCGACGAAAAGGGCAACGCCTTCTACATCGTGCGGGTGCGCACCACCCGCAGCACCATCGGCGACGCGCAGATGCCCATCATCCCCGGCATGGTGGCCGAGGTGGACATCCTCACTGGCAAGAAATCGCTCCTCAGCTACCTGATGAAACCTGTCCTGCGGGCCAAGGCCAACGCGCTCACCGAGCGCTGAGACCCTGACCACCCCGATCATGACGACCCCGGAACCCCTCCTCCTCATCACCGATGACGACCTGCTCGCCCAGCGCTGGCAGGATCTCGCCCCATCTCCGCTACGTGCCCGCGGCATCGACGGACTCGACGCCTGGCGTGCCGCCGGCCACCGGCTGGTACTGGTGGACCTGGGCTGCGCCCGGGGCGGCACCGCGCCCATCTGGACGCGCCCGGCCTGGCAGCGCAACGCCGAGGGGCTCGCCATCCTGGCCGCCTCGTCGAACCCCGATGACGACGAAGGCCTCGCCGTGCTCAACGCTGGGGCCAGCGGCTACTGCCATTCCCACGCGCCCGCCGACACCCTGCGCCAAGCCCTCGACGTGATCGCCAGCGGCGAGCTGTGGGTCGGCCGCGCCCTGCTCTCTCGTCTGCTGCGGCTGGTGGATACCCGCCTGCCCCGCACCGGCCTCGCCGACTGGGCCACGCCGCTCACCGAGCGCGAGCGCGAAGTCGCCCAGCTGGCCGCCGTCGGCGACAGCAACCTGTCCATCGCCCTCGCCCTCGGCATCACCGAGCGGACCGTCAAGGCGCACCTCAAGGCTGTGTTCGAAAAGCTCGACCTCTCCGATCGCCTGCAGCTCGCCCTGCGCGTCCACGGCGTACGCTGAGCGCAGCGCCCTGCGCGCCCTGCACTGAACCGCCCGGTTCGGTGCTCCTTCCGATCCCCGCCTCAATCCATTGCCGGATGACTGGACCGCCCAGTCATCCGCGCGTCACGCTGCCTGCGCATCCGCGTGGCATTCATCACGCCACCTGTCCTCGTGGACAATACAGAACGCCCTCCCCCCGCCGTAAATTGCAAATCGATTGAAAACCCAAATTCCGGAGACCGTCATGGCCACCCCGTCCGCCCCGATCAACGCCACCACCAACGCCACCGCCAAGGGCACCGTCGTTTTCGTGCAGGGCGAAGCCTTCCTGCGCGACGCCGCAGGCAAGCTCACCGCCATCAAGCCGGGCGCTCCGGTCGGGGAAGGCCAGGTCATCGTCACGGGGCCGGACTCGGTCGTCGAACTTCAGCTCGCCACCGGCGCCAAGGTCAGCGTCGGCGCCGATCGTGAGCTCCTGCTGAACGACGACTTCTTCGCCACCACCGTGCCGGAGCGCACCGAGAACGTCATCTCCAGCCAGGGCGCCGAGGCCGACAAGATCATCCAGGCGCTCAACAGCGGCAAGGACCCGTTTGAAGGCATCGAAGATCCGGCCGCGGGCCTCGCCGGTGGCGGCCTGGGCGACCAGACCCACGACTTCGTGCGCCTCGTGCGCGTGCTTGAAGAAGTCACCCCGCTGGCTTTCGCATACTCGTCCACCAGCGACGGCATCGACTTCCTGCCGCTCAACGCCGGCATCGCCACGCCCACGACGACGACCATCGCCAACAACCCGCCGGTCGCCACCCCCGACCCTGCCGTCAGCGCCACCGAAGACACCCCGGTGAGCTTCCCGGTGCTCGGCAATGACACCGACGCCGACGGCGACCCGCTCACTGTCACCGGCGCCACCGCCAGCAACGGCACCGTCACCGTCAATCCGGACGGCAGCCTCAGCTACAAGCCGAACCCCGATTTCCACGGCACCGACACCGTCACCTACACCATCAGCGACGGCAAGGGCGGCACCGCCACCACCACCGTTACGATCAACGTCGCGCCGGTGAACGATCCGCCGGTGGCCGTGGCCGACACCGCCACTACCCGGGAAGACACCCCCGTCACCGTCGCCGTGCTCGGCAACGACACCGACGTGGACGGCGACACCCTGACTGTCACCGGCGCCACCGTCGATCCGACCAAGGGCAGCGTCACCGTGAATCCGGACGGCACCCTCAGCTTCACCCCGGCCGCCAACGTCAATGGCCCGGTCACCATCACCTACACGATTTCCGATGGCCACGGCGGCACCACCACCGGCACCGCCACCATCGACATCACGCCGGCGAATGACCCGGCCACGATTTCCGCGGGCACCGGCAGCGTCAAGGAAGACACCCTGGCCCAGTCCAGCACCTCCGGCACGCTCGCCATCACCGATCCGGACGCCGGCGAAGCCGCCTTCCAACCGCAGACCAACACCGCTGGCACCTACGGCAGCTTCACGATTGCCGCCGATGGCGCGTGGTCCTACACCCTCGACAACACCAAGCCCAATGTCCAGGCCCTGAAGGAAGGTGAAACCCACACCGAAACCTTCACCGTCCAGAGCATCGACGGCACCCCGACGACCGTCACCATCACCGTCGTCGGCACTAACGACGGCCCCGTCGCCAACCCCGACACCGCCGCCACCAACGAAGACACTCCGGTCACCTTCGCCGTGCTCGGCAACGACACCGACCCGGACGGCGACACCCTCACCGTCACCGGCGCAACTGTCGACCCGGCCAAGGGCACCGTCACCGTCAATCCGGACGGCACCCTCAGCTTCACCCCGGCCAACAACGTCAATGGCCCGGTGACCATCAACTACACCCTCTCCGACGGCAAGGGCGGCACCACCACCGCAACCGCCACCGTCAATATCGCCCCGGTGAATGACCCGGCCACCGTCTCCGCTGGCGCCGGCACCGTCAAGGAAGACACCCCCGCCCAGACCACCGCCTCCGGCACCCTCACCATCACCGATCCGGACGCCGGCGAAGCCGCCTTCCAACCGCAGACCAACACCGCTGGCACCTACGGCAGCTTCACGATTGCCGCCGATGGCGCGTGGTCCTACACCCTCGACAACACCAAGCCCAACGTCCAGGCCCTGAAGGAAGGTGAAACCCACACCGAAACCTTCACCGTCCAGAGCATCGACGGCACCCCGACGACCGTCACCATCACCGTCGTCGGCACTAACGACGGCCCCGTCGCCAACCCCGACACCGCCGCCACCAACGAAGACACCCCGGTCACCTTCGCGGTCCTCGGCAACGACTCTGACCCGGACGGCGACACCCTCACCGTCACCGCTGCCACCGTCGACCCGGCCAAGGGCACCGTCACCGTCAATCCGGACGGCACCCTCAGCTTCACCCCGGCCAACAACGTCAATGGCCCGGTGACCGTCACCTACACCATCGACGACGGCAAGGGCGGCACCACCACCGGCATCGCCACCATCAATGTCGCGCCTCAGCCCGACAACGCCGTGCTCGGCACCGGCGCCGGCACCGTGAAGGAAGACTCCCCGGCCCAGTCCAGCACCTCCGGCACCCTCACCATCACCGATCCGGACGCCGGCGAAGCCGCCTTCCAGCCGCAGACCAACGTCGCCGGCACCTATGGCAGCTTCAACGTGGCTGCCACCGGCGCGTGGTCCTACGCCATCGACAACACCAAGCCCAATGTCCAGGCCCTGAAGGAAGGTGAAACCCACACCGAAACCTTCACCGTCCAGAGCATCGACGGCACCCCGACGACCGTCACCATCACCGTCGTCGGCACCAACGATGGTCCAGTCGCCAATCCCGACACCGCCAGCACCAACGAAGACACCCCGGTCACCTTTGCCGTGCTCGGCAACGACACCGACCCGGACGGCGACACCCTCACCGTCACCGCTGCCACCGTCGACCCGGCCAAGGGCACCGTCACCGTCAACCCGGACGGCACCCTCAGCTTCACCCCGGCCGCCAACGTCACCGGCCCGGTCACTGTCACCTACACCATCGCCGATGGCCACGGCGGCACCACCACCGGCATCGCCACGGTCAACATCGCGCCGATCAACGACGACCCGCTCGCGCGCAATGACGTGAATGGCCTGGTCAAGACCGACAGCCTGCCCGCCACCGGCAACGTCATCACCAACCCGGCCGGCATCGACAGCGACGTGGACGGCGACACCCTCACCGTCACCACCGTCGCCGGCGCGCCAGTCAGCGGCGCCACCGTCATCACCGGCCTCTTCGGCACCCTGACGATCCAGGCCGACGGCCAGTACAGCTACATCCAGGACACCACCAACCCCGCCGTCACCGGCCTTGCTCCGGGCGCCACCCTGCAGGACAGCTTCGCCTACACGGTCGAGGACGGCCAGGGCGGCAGCGCCAACGCCGTGCTGACGATCAACATCGCCGGCGCCAACACTCCGCCCGTCGCAAGCCCCGACACCGCCAGCACCGACGAAGACAAGCCGGTCACCTTTGCCGTGCTCGGCAACGACACCGACCCCGAAGGCGACGCGCTCACCGTCACCGGCGCCACCGTCGATCCGACCAAGGGCACGGTCACCGTCAATCCGGACGGCACCCTCAGCTTCACCCCGGCCACCAACGTCAATGGCCCGGTCACGATCACCTACACCATTTCCGACGGCCATGGCGGCACCACCACCGGCACCGCCACGGTCAACATCGCCCCGCAGCCCGACAGCGCCACCCTCGGCACCGGCAGCGGCACGGTGAAGGAAGACACCCCGGCCCAGTCGTCCACCTCCGGCACGCTCACCATCACCGACCCGGACGCCGGCGAATCCACCTTCAAGCCCCAGACCAGCGTCGCCGGCACCTACGGCAGCTTCAGCATTGCCACCAACGGCGCCTGGACCTACGACATCGACAACACCAAGCCGAACGTCCAGGCCCTGAAGGAAGGCGAAACCAAGACCGAAACCTTCACCGTCCAGAGCGCTGACGGCACACCGACGACCGTCACCATCACCGTCGTCGGCACCAACGATGGCCCGGTCGCCCAGCCCGACACCGCCACCACCGAAGAAGACAAGCCCGTCACCTTCGCGGTCCTCGGCAACGACACCGACCCCGACAGCGACACCCTCACCGTCACCGGCGCCACCGTCGACCCGGCCAAGGGCACCGTCACCGTCAATCCGGATGGCACCCTCAGCTTCACCCCGGCCGCCAACGTCAATGGCCCCGTCACCGTCACCTACACCATCAGCGACGGCCACGGCGGCACCACTACCGGCACCGCCACCATCAATGTCACCCCGCTGCCCGACAACGCGGTGATGAGCGCCGGCACCGGCACCGTCAAGGAAGACACCCCGGCCCAGTCGTCCGCCTCCGGCACCCTCACCATCACCGATCCCGACGCTGGCGAAGCCGCCTTCCAGACCCAGACCAATGTGGCCGGCACCTACGGCAGCTTCAGCGTGGCCGCCAACGGCGCCTGGACCTACGACATCGACAACACCAGGCCGACTGTCCAGGCCCTGAAGGAAGGCGAAACCAAGACCGAAACCTTCACCGTCCAGAGCGTCGACGGCACCCCGACCACGGTGACCATCACCGTCGTCGGCACCAACGACGGCCCGGTCGCCAATCCCGACACCGCCAGCACCAACGAAGACGTCCCCGTCACCTTCGCCGTGCTCGGCAATGATTCCGACCCCGATGGCGATACCCTCACCGTCACCGGCGCCACCGTCGATCCTGCCAAGGGCACCGTCACGGTCAATCCCGACGGCACCCTGCGCTTCGTCCCGGCCAACAACGTCAATGGCCCGGTCACCGTCACCTACACCATCAGCGATGGTCACGGCGGCACCACCACCGGCACCGCCACCATCAACGTGGCCCCGGTCAACGACGCGGCCACCATCAGCAGCGGCGTCGGCAGCGTGCAGGAAGACACCACCCTGATCGCCAAGGGCGTGCTCACCATCACCGACCCCGACGCCGGCGAATCCGCCTTCCAGGCCCAGACTGGCACACCGGGTACCTTCGGCGCCTTCTCCATCGACGCCAGCGGCAACTGGACCTACACCCTCGACAACGGCAACCCCGTCGTCCAAGCCCTCGCCACCGGCGACAGCCGCACCGAAACCTTCACCGTCCGCGGGGTCGATGGCACCCCCAGCACCGTCGTCGTCACCATCCTCGGCACCAACGAAGTCATCGGCGCACCGGGCCTCGGCGTCGTGAAGGAAGACAACCCGATCACCGCCGACGGCAAGCTCACCGCCAGCGGCGGCGCCAGCTTCGTGCCGCAACCGGCCACCCCGGGCACCTACGGCAGCCTCACCCTCAACCCGGACGGCAGCTGGACCTACACCCTCGACAACGCGTCCAACCTCGTCCAGAGCCTCGGCGACGGCCAGACCCGCATCGAGACCTTCCCGGTCGCCCTGTCCGACGGCACCACCAGCACCATCACCATCACCGTCGTCGGCACCAACGACCCGGCCATCGTCACCCCGGGCCTCGGCACCGTGGTCGAAGACACCCAGCTCACTACCGGCGGCACGCTGGTGATGACCGACGCGGATGCCGGCGAAACCGGCTTCCGTCCGCAGCCCGTGGTCGCCGGCCTGTACGGCGTGTTCGCCCTCGACACCGCCGGCAACTGGACTTACACCCTCAACAACGCAAACCCCACCGTCCAGGCCCTCGGCGTCGGCGAAACCCTCACCGAAACATTCCCGGTCGCCACGCTCGACGGTACGCCCAGCGCCGTCACCGTCACGATCCAGGGCACCAATGACGGCCCGGTCGCCCTGCCCGACACCGCCGCCACCAACGAAGACGTGCCGGTCACCTTCGCCGTCCTCGGCAACGATTCCGACCCGGACGGCGATACCCTCACCGTCACCGGCGCCACCGTCGACCCGGCCAAGGGCACCGTCACCGTCAATCCCGACGGCACCCTCAGCTTCACCCCGGCCGCCAACGTCAATGGCCCGGTGACCATCACCTACACCATCAGCGACGGCCACGGCGGCACCACCACCGCGACCACCACCGTCAACATCGCCCCGATTGCCGACCCGGCGATCCTCGGCGCTGGCACCGGCACGGTGAAGGAAGACACCCCGGCCCAGACTACCGCCACGGGCACGCTCAGCATCGTCGACCCCGACGCCGGCCAGGCCGCGTTCCAGCCGCAAACCAACGTCGCCGGCACTTACGGCACGTTCAACGTGGCCACTACCGGCGCCTGGACCTACACCGTCGACAACACCAAGCCCGTCGTCCAAGCCCTGAAGGAAGGCGAGACCAAGACCGAGACCTTCACCGTCCAGAGCATCGACGGCACCCCGACCACCGTCACCATCAACGTCGTCGGCACCAATGACGGCCCGGTGGCGTCGCCGGATACGGCCTCGACCAACGAAGACGTGCCGGTCACCTTCGCCGTCCTCGGCAACGATTCCGACCCCGAAGGCGACACCCTCACCGTCACCGGCGCCACCGTCGATCCGACGAAGGGCACCGTCACCGTCAATCCGGACGGCACCCTCACCTTCACCCCGGCCGCCAACGTCAATGGCCCGGTGACCATCACCTACACCATCAGCGACGGCCACGGCGGCACCACCACCGCGACCGCCACCGTCAACATCGCCCCGATCGCCGACCCGGCGATCCTCGGCACCGGCACCGGCACAGTGAAGGAAGACACGCCCGCGCAGACCACCGCCTCCGGCACCCTGAGCATCGTCGACCCCGACGCCGGCCAGGCCGCGTTCCAGCCGCAAACCAACGTCGCCGGCACTTACGGCACGTTCAACGTGGCCACTACCGGCGCCTGGACCTACACCGTCGACAACACCAAGCCCGTCGTCCAAGCCCTGAAGGAAGGCGAAACCAAGACCGAGACCTTCACCGTCCAGAGCATCGACGGCACCCCGACCACCGTCACCATCAACGTCGTCGGCACCAACGACGGCCCGGTGGCGTCGCCGGATACGGCCTCGACCAACGAAGACGTGCCGGTCACCTTCGCCGTCCTCGGCAACGATTCCGACCCGGACGGCGACACCCTCACCGTCACCGGCGTCACCGTCGATCCGACCAAGGGCACCGTCACCGTCAATCCTGACGGCACGCTCAGCTTCACCCCGGCCGCCAACGTCAATGGCCCGGTGATCGTCACCTACACCATCACCGACAGCCACGGCGGCACCACCACCGGCACCGCCACCGTCAATGTCGCGCCCCAGCCCGACAACGCCGTACTCGGCTCCGGCACGGGCACCGTCAAGGAAGACACGCCCACGCAGACCACCGCGACCGGCACCCTGAGCATCGTCGACCCCGATGCCGGCCAGGCCGCCTTCCAGCCGCAAAGCAACACGGCCGGCACCTACGGCACCTTCTCCGTTGCCACCACCGGCACCTGGACCTACACCGTCGACAACACCAAGTCCGTCGTCCAGGCCCTGAAGGAAGGCGAGACCAGGACCGAGACCTTCACCGTCCAGAGCATCGACGGCACCCCGACCACCGTCACCATCACCGTCGTCGGCACCAACGACGGCCCGGTGGCATCCCCGGATACGGCCTCGACCAACGAAGACGTGCCGGTCACCTTCGCCGTCCTCGGCAACGATTCCGACCCGGACGGCGACACCCTCACCGTCACCGGCGCCACCGTCGATCCGACCAAGGGCACCGTCACCGTCAATCCTGACGGCACGCTCAGCTTCACCCCGGCCGCCAACGTCAATGGCCCGGTGACCATCACCTACACCATCACCGACGGCCACGGCGGCACCACCACGACCACCGCCACGGTGAACATCGCCCCGATCGCCGACCCGGCGATCCTCGGCACCGGCACCGGCACGGTGAAGGAAGACACCCCGGCCCAGACCACCGCCACGGGCACCCTGAGCATCATCGACCCTGACGCCGGCCAGGCCGCGTTCCAGCCGCAAACCAACGTCGCCGGCACCTACGGCACGTTCAACGTGGCCACTACCGGCGCCTGGACCTACACCGTCGACAACACCAAGCCCGTCGTCCAAGCCCTGAAGGAAGGCGAGACCAAGACCGAGACCTTCACCGTCCAGAGCATCGACGGCACCCCGACCACCGTCACCATCACCGTCGTCGGCACCAACGATGGCCCGGTGGCATCCCCGGATACGGCCTCGACCAACGAAGACGTGCCGGTCACCTTCGCCGTCCTCGGCAACGATTCCGACCCCGAAGGCGACACCCTCACCGTCACCGGCGCCACCGTCGATCCGACGAAGGGCACCGTCACCGTCAATCCGGACGGCACCCTCACCTTCAACCCGGCCGCCAACGTCAATGGCCCGGTGATCGTCACCTACACCATCACCGACAGCCACGGCGGCACCACCACGACCACCGCCACCGTCAACATCGCCCCGATCGCCGACCCGGCGATCCTCGGCACAGGCACCGGCACGGTGAAGGAAGACACCCCGGCCCAGACCACCGCCTCCGGCACCCTGAGCATCGTCGACCCCGACGCCGGCCAGGCCGCCTTCCAGCCGCAAACCAACGTCGCCGGCACTTACGGCACGTTCAGCGTGGCCACTACCGGCGCCTGGACCTACACCGTCGACAACACCAAGCCCGTCGTCCAAGCCCTGAAGGAAGGCGAAACCAAGACCGAGACCTTCACCGTCCAGAGCATCGACGGCACCCCGACCACCGTCACCATCAACGTCGTCGGCACCAACGACGGCCCGGTGGCGTCGCCGGATACGGCCTCGACCAACGAAGACGTGCCGGTCACCTTCGCCGTCCTCGGCAACGATTCCGACCCGGACGGCGACACCCTCACCGTCACCGGCGCCACCGTCGATCCGACCAAGGGCACCGTCACCGTCAATCCTGACGGCACGCTCAGCTTCACCCCGGCCGCCAACGTCAATGGCCCGGTGACCATCACCTACACCATCACCGACGGCCACGGCGGCACCACCACGGCAACCGCCACGGTGAACATCGCCCCGATCGCCGATCCGGCAATCCTCGGCACCGGCAGCGGCACGGTGAAGGAAGACACCCCGGCCCAGACTACCGCCACGGGAACGCTCAGCATCATCGACCCCGACGCCGGCCAAGCCGCCTTCCAGCCGCAAACCAACGTCGCCGGCACCTACGGCAGCTTCAGCGTCGCCACCACCGGCGCCTGGACCTACACAATCGACAACACCAAGCCGAACGTCCAGACCCTGAAGGAAGGCGAGACCAAGACCGAAACCTTCACTGTCCAGAGCATCGACGGCACCCCGACCACCGTCACCATCAACGTCGTCGGCACCAACGATGGCCCGGTCGCCAACAACGACACCGCCACGACGAAGGAAGACACGCCTGTCACCTTTGCGGTGCTCGGCAACGATGGCGACCCTGACGGCGACAGCCTCACCGTCATCGGTGCCACCGTCGATCCCAGCCTGGGCACGGTCGTCGTCAATCCGGACGGCACGCTCACGCTCACCTTCAAGCCGGCCATCAACTACAACGGGCCGGTCGAGATCCAATACACGATCTCCGACGGCCACGGCGGCACCGCAACGGCCATCGCCACCGTCACGGTCGAACCGATGCCCGACACTGCCATCCTTGGCACCGGCGCCGGCATCGTGCAGGAAGACACCCCGGCCCAGACCACCGCCACCGGCACGCTGACGATCATCGATCCGGACGCCGGCGAGGCCGTGTTCCAGCCCCAGACCAACGTCGCCGGCACCTACGGTACGTTCTCGGTCGGCGCGGGCGGCGCCTGGATCTACACGATCGACAACAGCCTGCCGGCCGTTCAGGCCCTGAAGGAAACCGACAGCAAGCTCGAAGTCTTCACCGTCAAGAGCGCCGACGGCACCGAAACCACCGTCACCATCACCGTCAAGGGCACCAACGACGGCCCGGTTGCGCAGCCTGACACCGCAACCACCAACGAAGACACCCCGGTCACCTTCGCCGTCCTCGGCAACGATTCCGATCCAGATGGAGACACCGTCACCGTGACGGGCGCAACCGTCGACCCGACCAAGGGCACCGTCACCGTCAACCCGGACGGCACCCTCACCTTCAACCCGGCCGCCAACGTCAATGGCCCGGTGATCGTCACCTACACCATCACCGACAGCCACGGCGGCACCACCACGACCACCGCCACCGTCAACATCGCCCCGATTGCCGACCCGGCGATCCTCGGCACAGGCACCGGCACGGTGAAGGAAGACACCCCGGCCCAGACCAGCGCCACGGGCACCCTGAGCATCGTCGACCCCGACGCCGGCCAGGCCGCCTTCCAGCCCCAGACCAACACCGCCGGCACCTACGGCAGCTTCAGCGTCGCCGCCTCCGGCGCCTGGACCTACTCCGTCGACAACACCAAGCCCGTCGTCCAGGCCCTGAAGGAAGGCGAGACCAAGACCGAGACCTTCACCGTCCAGAGCATCGACGGCACGACCACCACGGTCACCATCACCGTCGTCGGCACCAACGACGGCCCGGTGGCCAACCCCAACACCGCCAGCACTAACGAAGACACCCCGGTCACCTTCGCCGTCCTCGGCAACGATTCCGACCCGGACGGCGACACCCTTGCCGTCACCGGCGCAACCGTCGACCCGGCCAAGGGCACCGTCACCGTCAACCCGGATGGCACCCTCACCTTCAACCCGGCGACCAACGTCAGCGGCCAGGTGGTCATCAGCTACACGATCAGCGACGGCCACGGCGGCACCAGCACCTCCACCGCTACGATCCTCATCGCGGCCGCCAACGACGCACCGCAGGCAGTCGCCGACACCAACACCACCACCGAAGACGCGCCGATCACCAGCACCGCGCCGGGCGTGCTCGCCAACGACACCGACCCGGACAGCCCGACGCTCACCGTCACCGGCGCCCTCGTCGGCACCACGGGCACCTTCAGCACGGTCAGCGGCGCCGGCCTCACCCTGGCCGGCACCTACGGCACCCTGGTGATCCACACCGACGGCAGCTACACCTACACCCCGGGCGCTGCCGCTCAGGCCCTCAACACCGGCGCCACGGTGCAGGACGTCTTCAGCTACCGGGCAAGCGACGGCGCGCTCACCAGCACCGCCACGCTCACCATCAACGTCACCGGCGCCAACGACGCAGCCCAGATCAACGGGCCGCTCGCCGGCTCCGTCAAGGAAGACACCGCCGGCCAGCTCGTCGCCAGCAACTCCCTGTTCGTGACCGACGTGGATAACCCGGCCGCCTTCAACCCGGCCACCGTCACCGGCACCTACGGCACCTTCAGCATCAACGCCGCGGGCGACTGGACCTACACACTCAACAACGGCGCCGCCAATGTGCAGGCCCTGAAGGAAGGCGACACCCGCGTCGAAACCTTCACCGTCAGCACGGTGGATGGCACCACCCGCGCCATCACCATCGACGTGCTCGGCACCAACGAGCGTCCCACCGTCACCGCCGCCAGCGCCACCGGCAGCGAAGACCCGGCCGCGCCCATCGCCATCAGCCTTGGCGGCGCCGACGTGGATGGCACCGTCACCCAGCTGACCATCGCCGACCTGCCCGCCCACGGCACCCTGTACCGCGACGCGGCCATGACCCAGCCGATCACCGCTGGCGCCACCCTCAGCGGCGCCAGCGGCACCGTCTACTTCAAGCCCGACGCCAACTGGAACGGCAACACCAGCTTCCACTACACTGCCACCGACAACAACGGCGGCGTCTCTGCCCAGGGTACGGCCAGCATCGGCGTCACGGCGGTGAACGACGCCCCGGTTGCCGCCAACGACGTGGGCAGCGTGCTTGAAGACGACACCCTCAGCGTGACCGCCGCCAACGGCCTCATCACCAGCACCGCCAACCCCGCCGGCACCGACACCGACGTGGATAGCACCGGCCTCAGCGTCACCCAGATCCGCACCGGCGCCGAAGCCGCCACGGGCACCGCCGGCACCATCGGCAGCGCGCTCGCCGGCACCTACGGCACCCTCACCCTGCAGGCCGACGGCAGCTACGTGTATGTCGCCAACAAGGCCGCGGCCCTGGCTGCCGGCGTCACCGCCACCGACGTCTTCACCTACCGCGTGAGCGACGGCAGCCTCAGCGACACCGCCGAGCTGCGCATCACCGTCACCGGCACCAACGACACCCCGGTCACCGTCGGCACCCTGCCCAACGTCAGCGGCATCGACGCCCAGGGCGTCAGCATTCCCACCGCGGCCGGCTTCAAGGATCCGGACAGCGGCGACGTGCTGCACTACACCGCCACCAACCTGCCGGCCGGCCTCGCGATCGACCCGAACACCGGCGTGATCACCGGCACCCTCGGCGCCGGCGCCTCGCAAGGTGGCCCGTACAGCATCGTCGTCACCGCCACCGACGGCAGCGGCGCGAGCGTCACCCAGACCTTCCAGCTCGCCGTCACCAACCCGGCCCCGACCGCTGTGGCCGACACCCTCGCCGTCTCCGAAAACCTCAGCGCCAGCGGCAACGTCGTCACCGGCGCGGGCATCGGCGGCGACCGGGCCGACAGCGATCCGGACGGCGACACCCTCACCGTCACCCGCATCGGCACCGGAACCGGCACCCCGGCCACCGCGGTCACCGCCGCCGGCACCAGCGTCGTCGGCGCCCACGGCACCCTGTTGATCCGCGCCGACGGCAGCTACACCTACACCGCCACCGACAACACCCTGCAGGCCGGCCAGCACGCCACCGACGTCTTCAGCTACACCGTCTCCGACGGTCAGGGCGGCACCGCCACCACCACGCTCACGGTTGACGTCACCGGCACCAACGACGCACCGGTGATCGGCGGCACGGCCCTGGGCAACGTCACCGAAGACGGCACCCAGACCGCCAGCGGCACGCTAACCATCACCGACGCCGACGCCGGCCAGTCCGGCTTCGTCGCCAAGTCCGTCACCGGCACCTACGGCTCGCTCACCATCGACGCCAGCGGCAACTGGAACTACACCCTCAACAACGGCGCCGCCAACGTGCAGGGCCTCAAGCAAGGCCAGCAGGTGGTCGACCGCATCAACGTCACCACCCTCGACGGCACCACCCGCGAGATCGCCATCACCGTCACCGGCACCAACGACGCGCCGGTGGTCGGCACCGGTACCGCCACGGTGTCGGAAGAAGGCCTCACCAACGGCGCGTCCGACAACTTTGGCACCAGCGACACCACCAACCTCACCACCGCCGGCGGCGTCATCAGCGTCAGCGATGTGGACGGCAACACCCTCACCGCCACGCTCACCCCGCCGCCGATCGACCTCACCTCCGGTGGCATGTCGATCAGCTGGACGGGCGCCGGCACCGGCACACTCATCGGCTCCGCCGGCGGCGTCGAGATCATCCGCGCCACCATCGCCGCCGACGGCACCTACACCGTCAAGCTCTCCGGCCCGGTGGATCACCCCGACAAGACCACCGAAGACGTCCGTACCATCAACTTCGGCGTGAATGTCAGCGACGGCGTCACCACCACCACCACCACCCTGACGGTCAACGTCGAAGACGACGCCCCCATCGCCTCCGCCGCCACCCAGGCCATCGCCGTGGCCCCGGCCGACACCAACCTGCTGATCATGCTCGACACCTCGGCGAGCATGACCCTCAAGGACGGCGTCGGCGGCACCACCCGCCTGTCCAGCGCCATCAGCGCCCTCAACACCCTGCTCGACAGCTACGACAGCTTCGGCGAAGTGCGCGTCCGCCTGGTGACCTTCAACAGCTCCGCCCGGGAAATCGGCTCCACCTGGTTCACCGTGGCCGAGGCCAAGGCCCAGCTCGCCAAGATCACCGCCACCGGCGGCACCAACTACGATTCCGCCATCGCCGCCGGCGAAGCCGCCTTCACCACTGCGGGCAAGCTCGCCTCCGGGCAGAACATCGCCTACTTCCTGTCCGACGGTCAGCCCAACCTGGGCACCGAAATCGGCACCACCGACGAAACCGGCTGGAAGAGCTACCTGCAGACCAACCAGATCACCAGCTTCGCGCTGGGCATGGGCGTCGCCGCGATCCAGTCCTACCTCGACCCGATCGCCTACAACGGCGTCACCAAGACCAACCTGGACGGCCAGGTGATCAGCGACTTCAACCAGCTCTCCAGCGCCCTGCAGGCCACCGTGCCCACGCCGGCCGCAGGCGAGATCCTCTCGGGCGGCCTCTTGGGCGGCACCAGCGCCTTCGGTGCCGACGGCGGCCACATCCAGTCGATCACCGTGGATGGCGTCACCTACACCTACAACGACTCCGCCTCCGGCAGCATCACCGTTACCGGCGGCACCAGCCACGGCACCTTCAACACCGCCACCCAGCAGCTTTCCGTCACCACCGCCGCCGGCGGCACCCTGGTGGTGAACATGAGCAGCGGCAGCTACACCTACACCCCGATCTCCACCGTCAGCAACACCATCCATGACGGCTTCGGATTCACGCTGATCGACAAGGACGGCGACACCGCCGCCTCGAGCGTCGATTTCAACATCAGCCGCTCGGCCGAAAACGTGCTCACGGCCACCGCCACCACCTCGGCGATCGCCACCGGCAACCTCGGCCTCACCGGCGAGTTCTACGGCTACAACGAAACCACCAGCAGCACCAACACCCGCGTCCATGCCGACGACACCCGCTACGGCAACCTCGACCACGTCTCCGACATGGTGAGCATCATCGACGGGCGCAGTGGCCAGACCATCGTCGGCACCTACAACGCGGCCACCGCCGCCGGTGCGGACGCCACGTTCAGCGCCGACAAGCTGGACTACGGTTTCGGCTACACCACCGGCATCACCACCGCCGGCGCGGTCAATGGCAACCTGGGCAACAACCCGACGCAGCTTGGCAGCAACCTGGCGATCAACTCCGGCGCGCTGTACAACTTCCTGCGCGGTGGCACCACCGGCGCCGACACCACCGAGCTCAAGACCACCACCGGCATCGGCTACACCACCGACTCCGGCCTGCGCATGGTCGGCCTGGTCAATCTGGATGGCGGCAGCTACGACATCCGCGTGACCGCCGACGACGGCTTCCGGCTCAACATCGCCGGCAAGACGGTGGCCATGTTCGACGACATCCAGTCGCCCACCACCCGCGTGTACAGCGGCGTGTCCCTGGCCAGCGGCCTGCAGCCCATCGAGCTGCTGTACTGGGAACAGGGCGGCAACGCCCGTCTGCGCGTCGAGGTCAAGCTCTCCAGCGAAGCCGACACCGCCTACAAGACCCTGGGTACCGACGACTTCGCACTGTTCACCCCGACCAGCGCACCCACCCTGTCGGCACTCCAGGACATCATCGAGGATCCCAGCCAGAACGGCCGCTGGCTCGTCCGCACCGGCGCCCAGCTCGACGGCTCCACCGGCAACGACGACATCACCGGCACCGACGGCCGCGACATCCTCACCGGAGGTGCCGGCAACGACATCATCCGCGGTGGCGCCGGCGCCGATCTCATCGGCGGCGGCAGCGGCAACGACACCCTCACCGGTGGCCTCGGCTCCGACACCTTCAAGTGGAGCCTCGGCGATGCCGGCACCACCGCCAAACCGGCGGTCGATGCCATCACCGACTTCGACAAGGGCGTCACCGGCAGCGCCAGCAGTGGCGGCGACATCCTCGACCTGCGCGACCTGCTGCAGGGCGAGAGCCACACTGGCAACGCCACCGGCAACCTGGGCAACTACCTGCACTTCGAGAAATCCGGCGCGGACACCGTGGTGCACGTCAGCACCAACGGCGGCTACACCGGCGGCACCTTCGTCGCCGGCGCCACCGACCAGAAGATCGTCCTGCAGGGCGTGGATCTGACCAACAGCGGCGCCCTCAGCACCGATGCGCAGATCATTCAGGACCTGCTCACCAAGGGCAAACTGAGCGCCGACTGAGGCCGCCCCGGCGGCGGGGCGGCGTGAGGAGAAAGGAGTAAGGAGAGAGGAGGTCGCGGGCTGAAACGCGGTGCGCTGGCGGTAGCTAGCGGATCGGCCAAGGCCACCTAACTCCGGACCTCCGACTCCTCACCCCTCACATCCAACGTCGTCCCCGATCAAAGCGGGCGTCACAAAAAAACGGCAACAATGATCGACTCATTGTTGCCGTTTTTGCACATCTGAAGCCTGCGGGCCTCCGCCCGCGCTGCTCAAGCCATCTCAGCCCTGGGCTGCCAGCCGGCGCGACGCCTCAGGCCCGGTCATGCCGCCAACCCCCAGCCACGCCGCCGTCGCCCATTCCTCGGACGAATGCACCTGTTCGGCGTACACCACCACGCCCAGCCCCCGCGCCACATCCACGATGGCCTTCACCAGCCGCTGGTGGCCGACGTTTTCGTGCAGGCTCGCCACAAAGCTGCCATCCAGCTTGAGGTAGGCCAGACGGATCGCGTAAAGCCGCGGCAGCGCCGCCAGCTGACGCCCGAAGTGCTCGATGCCCAGCTGCGCGCCGTGACGCGCCAGCACCTCGGCCAGCGCCTCCAGCCCGGCCAAGTTGGCATCCAGACCGCGCTCGCTTACCTCAACCGCAATCCGCGACGCACCCGCGCCGGCGGTGGCCAGCAGCACATCCAGCTGGTCGAGGAAGCCCGGCTCGATCAGCGACCGGGGCGCCACGTTGATCGCCACCGGATCGTTTGATCGCGCCAGCCGCTCGATGCCGAGTCGCACCGCTTCCAGATCGCAGGCCGACGCCAGCCCGACCCGCACCGCAGCCGGCATGAACTGGCCGGCGGTAAGCACGTTGCCGTCGGCGGTGGGTAGCCGCAGCATGAACTCCCGATGCACCAGGCTGCCATCGCCGGCGAGCACCGGATAATCCACCAGGGTGAACTCATGCCGCGCCAGCGCACCTTCGATCAGCTCCCGCCAGGCACCTTCGCCCGGCGCCGGCGTCGGGATATCCACGCCTTCGCCATTGACCACCAGCGCGTCGATGGACTCGGCGCGCATCAGCGCGGAATCGACCCGTGCAAGCACAGTGCCCGCCGCCTCGCCGCGCCGGTAACCCATCACCGCGGCGCGGGCCTTCAGGCCGCCCGCGTCGCTGGTCTGCAGGTCGAGGGCGGTGATCGCGCTCTGGACCCGCTCGAAAACCCGCCGGCCCTCGTCGAGCCCCTGGCCCGGCAGCAGGATCGCGAAGTCGGCGCCGCCCACCCGGGCCAGCGACACGTCGTCCACGCCGTCCAGGCTGGCCTGCATCGCCTTGCCCACGGCCATCAGCCATTCGTCGGTGCGGGCCCGGCCCAGATGCTGGTTGAGCGTCGCCAGATCGGCGATCCGCAGCATGCCCACGCAACCCACGGCCGGCGCATCGGAATCGGCCAGCACCCGGCGCAGCTCGCCGCTGAAGCACGCCCGGTTGAGCAGCCCGGTGCCCGGATCGCGGCTGCCCTCGTCGCGTAGCGCCTCGATCCGCGCCGCCTGCTCGGCAAACAGCGCCCGCACCCGCTCCGACATGTGATTGAGCGCCGCCGCCACGCTGCGCAGCTCCACCACCTTGGGCTCGGCCAGCACCCGGAACTGCCCGGTGCCGATCGCCGCCGCCTGCTCGGCCATCTCGGCCAGCGGTTGCCGCACCCAGCGCAGCAGCGCCGAAACCGCCATCGCCCAGAAGAGGCCGATCGCCAGCATCAGGCTGCCCAGCTGGAGCACGCCATTCCACAGCGACCGGTAGGCATAACCCCGCGCCGCCTCCACCGACACCAGCCCGATCTGGCGCCAGCCGTCACTCACCTGGGCCTGACCGGGGCGCACGTCCATCGGCAGCACGGTGACCAGCCAGCCCGGCACGTCCTCGGGCTGATCCGGCTGGCTGCGCTCGATCTTCACCTTGCCGCTGCTGTCGATGAAGCGGATCGACCGGTAATGGCCACCGTCGAACAGCGCCGTGACCAGCAGCTCCATCGTCGCCGCGTCCTTCGTCTGCTGGGACATGGACAGCGCCAGCGACACCGCACCGTCGCTCGACTGGGCCCGCAACTGCTGCTCGAAGTAGCCGCGGGCCGTCATCAGGCTGACGGCGAATGCGCCCACCAGCACCAGCCCCATCGCCACCACCACACTCACCCACAATCGCTTCAACAGTGACATGACCTTAATCCCTCAAACCTTCTGCATTCATCCGCAGCAGCATCTCGCGCCAGCGGGAGACGCGATCCACCGGCTGTGACGCCTGGGTCGCCCCGCCCACGAAGATGCCCTGCATGTTGAAACTGAAAACCGGCGCCAGATCGGGCCGCGCCGACGCCGGCCGGATGCCGGTGACCAGGTTGTCGAGCACCAGCGGCACCGCGTCGGGCGTGGCGTAGTAGCTCAGCACCATGTGCGCCTGGGTCACGCTGCTGCCGGCGCCACCGATCCGCGCCCGCACGTAAGTCATCCTGAGACGATCTTCCGCCACCCCGAGCTCGCGCAGGGTGAAATACTTGGCGAAGACATAGTCCTCGCAGTCGCCGGCGCCCCGGGCGAGCACCTCCAGCGGCGTCGCCCAGTAATCGGTCTGGCCCCACACCTGGCTGTCCTCGGCAAAGCGGATGCGCCGGTTGAAGAACTCATTGACCCGCTGGAGCTGCGCCTCCTCGGGCAGATCCCGCCAGCTAACCACCGCGCTACGCCAGCCATCCACCGCCTCTGCGGCGGCGGTGCCAAAACGCAGCTGCGCCACCTGGCGCATCCGGTCCATGTCGAAGCCGCCCCGAGCCCCGCCGGCGATCAACAGGATCACCGCGCCGCCGACTGCGGCGAGACGGCGGTACGCCATCACCGGACGGCCTGGGCGCAAGACAGGAAAGAAGCGCATCAAAGGGAAACGGGAAGGCTGTCGCTGGTCTCGGGGAGTGGGTCGCGCCGAATGCCGCCTTGCGGCACGCCGGCAGTCCAGGTGTACGGCCTCGCCCTGGAAAAGTTAAATTTCGCCCACAGGCGCTATAAATTGTGAAAAATGTTTTCCGTTAGGTCATATTCAAGGGCCAAAAGACCAAAACTCCAAATACTGCGCACCTTCGGCAGTTTCTGGCCCGTAGAATCCAATCGCGATAGCCCATTCAGATCAACGGCCCCGAACGATCTGCCGGATTCTTTCGCACCAGCACGGCACATTTCGAAACTACGAGACGACAATGTTCAAAGCAACAAAGCTCTCAGTCTGCCTGACACTCTCCCTGCTCTCCATGGCACCTGCCCACGCGGCGCCGGGCACGATGCGCGACGCGATTGAAAAAGCGATCCTGCGCAATCCGGAAGTGCTGGCCCGCCTGCACAACTACCAGGCCGCCGATGCCGAACGTGACGTGGTGCGCGGCGGCTACTTCCCCCGTGTCGACCTGCAGGGTTACACCGGCCGCGAGCGCCGCGAGACACCCACCACCGGCCCCGACACGTACTCCCGTCCCGGCTACCAGCTGCAACTGCGCCAGCTGGTGTTCGATGGCTTTGCGACGCGCAACGACGTCAAGCGCCTGGGCTTTGCCCGCGCAACCCGTTATTTCGAGCTCCTCGGCACCACCGACGACACCGCCTTCGAAGCCGCCCGCGCCTACCTCGACGTGCTGCGCTACCGCGAACTCGCCGGCCTCGCCCAGGAAAACTGGGCCATCCACAAGGAAACCGTCGATCAGATCGAGCGCCGCGTGAAGGCCGGCGTCGGCCGCCGGGTCGACCTCGAACAGGCCTTCGGCCGTCTGGCCCTCGCCCAGTCCAACTGGCTCACCGAAAGCTCCAACCTCCACGACGTCTCCCAGCGCTTCCAGCGCATCGTCGGCGAGGCCCCGGCCGACGCCCTCGACAAGCCGCCCGTCTTCACCGACAAGCTGCCCACCGAGAAAGACGTGCTGCGCCAGGCCATCACCGACAACCCCGGCTTCAAGGCCGCGGTTGCCAACATCCGCGCCTCCCGCGCCAACATCGACGTGCAGCGCGCCAACTACTCGCCGACCGTCGAAGTGCGCGCCAGCACCGGCATGGACAAGAACCTCCTGGGCGTGACCGGTGAAACCAACACCAACGCCCTGCAGGTCCTGATGAACTGGAACCTCTTCAAGGGCGGCGCCGACGAAGCCCGCATCCGCCAGTCCCACGAGCAGCTCTACAACGCCACCGACCTGCGCGACAAGGCCTGCCGCGACATCCGCCAGCAGACTGCCATCGCCTGGAACGACGTCAAGAAACTCAAGGAACAGCTGATCTACCTGGAGCAGCACCAGCTCTCCACCGAGAAGGCGCGCGACGCCTACCGTCAGCAGTTCGATATCGGCCAGCGCAGCCTGCTCGACGTGCTCAACACCGAGAACGAACTGTTCGAGGCCAAGCGCGCCAGCACCCGGGCCCGTTTCGACCTGACCCAGGCCGAACTGCGCGTCCTAACCCAGACCCACACCATCCTCCCGAGCGTGACGCTGGCGCCTGTGGCCCGCACCGGCCCTGAAGAAGCAGGCGTTACCGAACCGGGCGAAGACGAGACCCTGCTGTGCAGCACCACCCTGCCGGTGGTCGCGCCCCTCGACACCGCGGGCGCCATGCAGGGCCGCACGCCGCCGGCAGCCACCCCGCTGGCCATGGCCGAGGCGGTAGCCGCCAGCGTGGCGAGCACCAGCGCCCCGGCCGCACCGAGCGCAGCGCAGGCGATCGAGCCGCTGGTCAAGTCATGGGCCGCCGCCTGGTCTGCCAAGGATGTGGCACGCTACAAGTCGTTCTACTCCAGCGCCTTCAAGCCCGACCAAGGCACCCGCGAGGCCTGGATGGCAACCCGTGAAAAGCGCGTCACCCGGCCTGGCGAGATCGCCGTCGAAGTCGACAAGCTGAACGTCCGCAGCGTCTCGGCCAGCACCGCCGAAGCCACCTTCGTCCAGCACTACCGCTCAAAGGGCTTCAACGACGCGATGAACAAGACCCTCCAGTACCAGCTGGAAAACGGTCAGTGGAAGATCATTCGCGAGTCCAACCGCTGATCGCCCCACCCGCCCCGCCACCCGCGGGGCACAAAGACAAAGGGAGCCACATGGGCTCCCTTTGTCTTTGGTGACACCCCTTGCGGGCATCACGGATGCGGCTTTACAGGTGCGGCTGGATGATCCGGCGATAGAACTCGTGGAAGTGCTGCATCCCGTCCTCGTAGGGCGACTGGTAGGGCCCGACCTCAGAGCGGCCTTCCTTCATCAGGGCCAGACGGCCACGATCCATCCGCTCGCCGATGTCGTCGTCCTCGATGGCGGTTTCCATGTAGGCGGCCTGCTCGGCCTCGACGAAGTCGCGCTCGAACTCGAGGATCTCTTCCGGGTAGTAGAACTCGACGACGTTGGTCGTCTTGTTTACGTCGGTCGGAATCAGGGTGCTCACCACCAGCACGTTGGGGTACCACTCAACCATGATGTTGGGGAAATAGGTCAACCATATTGCCCCATGTTTCGGCATTTCACCGCCGCCATAGTTGAGCACGGCGTCGTGCCAGCGCTTGTAGGCCGGAGATCCGGGCTTCTTGAGCGAAGTGATGCCCACCCGCTGCACCGAATACCACTCGCCGAACTGCCAGGTGAGATCGTCACAGGTGACGAACTGCCCAAGCCCGGGGTGATACGGCACCACGTGGTAGTCCTCGAGGTACACCTCGATGAAGGTCTTCCAGTTGTAGTTGCACTCGTGGATCTCGACCCGATCGAGCTTGTAGCCGTCGAACTTCAGTTCGCCCGCCACCTGCATTCCGGACAGATCGGCGTTCGCCGAGCGCGGCCCCTTGAAGAGCAGACCCTGCCAGTTCTCAAGCTTGTCACGCTGGAGGTTGAGACACGGGTTTTCCGGGAAATGCGGCGCACCGATCAGCAGACCGTCGGGGTTGTACGTCCAGCGGTGGATCGGGCAGACGATGTTCCGCTCGGCCGTGCCGGTGCCCTGCAGCATGACCGCCTGACGGTGACGGCAGATGTTGGACATCTGGTAGAAACCGTCGTCGCGATTGACCAGCAGCTTGGCGTGATCCCGCCACTCCAGCGAGCGGTACTGGTTGACTTCCGGCACCATCAGCTCGTGGCCGACGTAGCCCGGACCGGCATCGAAGAGGAGGCGCTTCTCCAGCTCGAAGATTTTTTCGTCGAAATACCACGATACCGGCAACTGGGAAACAGCCGGCGATAGATGTGCCTGAGAAGCGATATCAGACATCCCGAACCCCCTTGTCGAAAGCGAAAGCCCGAAACGTAAAGCTCGCCATTATATAGTATTACGCGTTTGACCTGAAGCCCGGCGATAGGCTATTTTTACGGTTTGCCTCCAGTCAGTTCCGGCAGCATGGTCAAATCATCCGCAAGCAAGCCCGCCAGTTTCGAATCGGCCGTCGCCGAGCTCGAGACCATCGTCCAGGACATGGAAAACGGGCAACTCCCCCTGGATCAGGCCCTCGCCGCCTACCAGCGCGGCACCGTGCTGCTGCGCCAGTGCCAGGCCCAGCTGACCAAGGCCGAGCAGACCATCCGGGTGCTCGAAACCGAGAATACGCCGGAAGACACCCAGCCATGAGCGCCACCTTCAGCCAATGGATGGGCGACATCCAGCAACGCACCGAATCCGCCCTTGATCGCGCCCTCCCCGGCGCCGACATCGCCCCGACCCGCCTCCACGACGCCATGCGCTACGCCGTTCTCGGCGGCGGCAAGCGGGTCCGTCCGCTGCTGGTGCACGCCGGCGGCCAGCTTACCGGCGCCGCGCCCGAGCGCCTCGACCGCGTAGCCTGTGCGATCGAGATGATCCACGCCTACTCCCTCGTCCATGACGACATGCCGTGCATGGACGACGACGTGCTGCGCCGCGGCAAACCCACGGTTCACGTCGAATACGACGAAGCCACCGCGCTCCTCGTGGGCGACGCCCTGCAGACGCAGGCCTTCCTGCATCTTGCCGACGGTGCCGTGTGCGACGACCCGCAACGCCAGATCGCCATGATCCGCCAGCTCGCCCAGGCCAGCGGCTCCCGCGGCATGTGCGGCGGCCAGGCCATCGACCTGGGCTCGGTCGGCCAGCAACTCACGCTGCCCGAACTCGAGTTCATGCACATCCACAAGACGGGCGCCTTGATCCGGGCCTCGATCAACCTCGGTGTACAATGCGGCCGCAGCCTCGACGAAGCGCAGATGGCCTCGCTGGACCATGTGGGCAAGGTGATCGGCCTGCTGTTCCAGGTGGTGGACGACATCCTCGACGCCGAGGCCGACACCGCCACCCTGGGCAAGACCGCCGGCAAGGACGCCGCCAACGACAAGCCGACCTATGTGAGCCTGCTGGGCGTCACCCGCGCCCGCGAACTCGCCGAAGAGATGTGCCAGGAGGCCCTGGATCGCCTCGCGCCCTTCGGCGACAGCAGCCAGCGCCTGGCCGAACTGACGCGCTTCATCATCCGCCGCCAGTTCTGAGCCGTCGCCAACCGAATTTCGCCCATTAACGACCCGGTAACCCGGAATGCCTCACGCAACGCAGCCCGCCTCTCCCCGCGCCAGCCTGCTGGACCGGATCGCCTCACCCGCGGATCTTCGCAAGCTCGAAGCCAGCGAACTCCCCGTCCTGGCCGACGAACTGCGCAACTTCCTGATTGATTCCGTCTCCCGTACCGGCGGACACCTGTCGTCCAACCTCGGCACCGTCGAGCTCACCATCGCCCTGCACTACGTCTTCAACACGCCCGAAGACCGCATCGTGTGGGACGTTGGCCATCAGACCTACGCCCACAAGGTGCTCACCGGCCGCCGTGAGGCCATGGCGGGCCTCCGCCAATACCAGGGCATCTCCGGCTTCCCGCGGCGCTGCGAGAGCGACTACGACACCTTCGGCACCGCCCACTCGTCCACCTCGATCTCGGCCGCCCTGGGCATGGCCGAAGCGGCCCGCCTGCGCGGTGAAGACCGCCGCGCCATCGCGGTGATCGGCGACGGCGCCATGTCGGCCGGCATGGCCTTCGAGGCCCTCAACAACGCCGGCGACATCCACGACACCAACCTGCTGGTCATCCTCAACGACAACGAGATGTCCATCTCGCCGCCGGTGGGCGCCCTCAACAAGCACCTGTCGCGGCTGCTGTCGGGCCGCATCTACAACGGCGCCCGCAAGATCGGCAAGCGCTTCCTCGAAAACCTGCCGCCGCCCGTCTTCGAGCTCGCCCGCCGCACCGAAGAGCACGTCAAGGGCATGGTGATGCCCGGCACGATGTTCGAAGAGTTCGGCTTCAACTACATCGGCCCCATCGACGGCCACGACCTCGAATCCCTGCTCCCCACCCTGCAGAACCTGCGCACGCTCAAGGGCCCGCAATTCCTGCACGTGATCACCCGCAAGGGCCAGGGCTACAAGCTCGCCGAAGCCGACCCGATCCTCTACCACGGCGTCTCCAAGTTCGACCACACCGCAGGCATCGCCACCGGCAAGGATTCCAAGGGCGGCGGCAAGCTCACCTACACCCAGATCTTCGGCGACTGGCTGTGCGACATGGCAGCCATCGACAAGCGCCTGGTGGCCATCACCCCGGCCATGCGCGAAGGCTCCGGCATGGTCCGCTTCGCCCACGAATACCCCGACCGCTACTACGACGTGGGGATCGCCGAGCAGCACGCCCTCACCTTCGGCGCCGGCCTCGCCTGCGAAGGCTTCAAGCCGGTGGTGGCGATCTACTCCACCTTCCTGCAGCGCGCCTACGACCAGTTCATCCACGACGTGGCCCTGCAGAACCTGCCGGTGATGATGGCCATCGACCGGGCCGGCCTCGTCGGCGCCGACGGCGCCACCCACCACGGCGCGTTCGATCTCTCGTACCTGGCCTGCATCCCCAATCTCACGATCTTCTGCCCGGCCGACGAAAACGAATGCCGGCAGATGCTCTACACCGCATACATGCACGACGGCCCGACCGCCGTGCGTTACCCGCGCGGCAGCGGCCTGGGCGTCACGCCGATGGCCGACATGAGCCTGATGCCCATCGGCAAGGGCGAGATCCGCCGTCAGGGCAAGCGCACCGCCCTCCTCGCCTTCGGCAGCATGCTCGGCAACGCCCTCAAGGCGGGCGATGAGATCGACGCCACCGTGGCCAACATGCGCTTCGTCAAGCCCATCGACCGCGAGCTCATCCTCCAGCTTGCCGCCGGGCATGAACTGCTGGTCACCCTCGAAGAAAACGCCACCATCGGCGGCGCTGGCTCCGAGGTGACCCGCGTCCTCCACGAGGCGGGCTTGCCTGTCCGCGTGCTGCAGATCGGCCTGCCCGACCGCTTCATCGACCACGGCGACCACGCCCAGCTCTTCACCGAGATCGGTCTCGATGTGCCGGGCATCCTCAAACGCATCGAAGAAGCCTATCAGCCGAATAGTTGAGTGCTTTTGTCGGGAATGATAGGATCAAATCGTTGGGAACACAGATTCCCGCGAGACCATAGAGAACAGCCATGACGACCCAGACCCCAACCGCCATCCCGGACGTTCAGAACTCCGCGGATTCCCGCCAGCTCGCCATCAACAAGGTGGGCATCAAGTCCATCCGTCACCCCATCAAGGTGATGGACAAGAACGGCGGCGTGCAGCACACCATCGCGATGTTCAACATGTACGTCGGCCTGCCCCACAATTTCAAGGGCACCCACATGTCCCGCTTCGTGGAGATCCTCAACAGCCACGAACGGGAGATTTCGGTCGAATCCTTCGAGCCCATGCTGCGCGAGATGGTCCACAAGCTCGAGGCCGAGACCGGCCACGTGGAGATGACCTTCCCGTACTTCATCAACAAGGCTGCCCCGGTTTCGGGCGTGCAGAGCCTGATGGACTACGAAGTCACCTTCATCGGCGAGATCCGCGAAGGCGGCGTCTATGAGTTCACGATGAAGATCGTCGTGCCGGTGACCAGCCTGTGCCCCTGCTCGAAGAAGATCTCCGAGTACGGCGCCCACAACCAGCGCTCCCACGTCACCGTCACCACCACCACCAACGATCACCTGTGGATCGAGGAACTCGTCCAGCTGGTCGAAGGCCAGGCCTCCTGCGAGCTCTACGGCCTGCTCAAGCGCCCCGACGAGAAGTACGTCACCGAGCGCGCCTACGACAACCCCAAGTTCGTCGAGGACATGGTGCGTGACGTGGCCGGCTGCCTCAATCGCGAGCCCCGCATCGATGCCTACGTGGTCGAATCCGAGAATTTCGAATCCATCCACAATCACTCGGCCTACGCGCTCATCGAGCACGACAAGCGCGCGCAGTAACACCCCCTCCTCTGCCGGCAACGGCGGAGCAGGACGAAAAAAACGGCACCCGAAGGTGCCGTTTTTTTGTACCCCTGAAGATCAGGCAGCTGCAGCAGCCTTGGCAGCAGCAGCCTTCGCAGCGAAGGACTTGTGATCGAGCTTTTCCTTGATCCGCGCGGACTTGCCGGAGCGGTTGCGGAGGTAGTACAGCTTGGCACGACGCACGTCACCACGACGCTTCACTTCGATGCTGGCAACCAGCGGGGAGTAGGTCTGGAACGTACGCTCCACGCCTTCACCGGAAGAGATCTTGCGTACGATGAAAGCGGAATTGAGGCCGCGGTTACGCTTGGCGATGACGACGCCTTCGTAAGCCTGCAGACGCTCACGGTTACCTTCCTTGACCTTCACCTGAACGATCACGGTGTCGCCGGGGGCGAAATCGGGAACGGTCTTGCTCTGGGTCAGGCGGGTGATTTCTTCTTGTTCCAGTTGCTGAATGAGGTTCATGCGTAACTCCAATCAATGATGAGGCCTTTGGCCCTTCGTGCAGAGCAGGTCGCCACCTGGTACACGCCTTTTTTATGAAACCGGAAGACTAATCCGCCGGTTTCGCTTCTGCCCGCCGGAAAGCTTCCAGCAGACGGAATTCTTCCTTGCTCAACGCACGCCCTTCCAGCAGATCCGGCCGCCGCTGTTCGGTGCGGCCGAGGGACTGCTGGAGCCGCCAGCGGCGGATCTCGGCGTGATTGCCGGACAGCAGCACGTCTGGCACCGCCATGTCCTCGTAGACCACCGGGCGGGTGTAGTGCGGACAATCCAGCAAACCATCGACGAAGGAATCCTCCACCGCCGAATCCTCGTCGTTCAATGCGCCCGGCAATTGCCGGATCATCGAGTCGAGCAAAACCATTGCCGGCAACTCCCCGCCCGAAAGCACGAAGTCACCCAGCGAAATCTCTTCGTCGACGCAGCGTTCAATCAAACGCTGATCAACACCTTCATAACGACCGCACAGCAACACCAGCGCCGGCTCCGCCACGAGTTCGAGCACACGACCATGATCCAGCCGACGCCCCTGGGGCGACAGGTAGATCACCCGCCCTGCACTGCCGACAGAATCCTGCTGACGCGCCTTGGCGGCGACAATCGCCTTCTCGAGCGGACCGGGCAACATCACCATGCCGGGGCCACCGCCATAAGGGCGATCATCCACGGTACGGTAACGGTCTTCGGCAAAATCCCGGGGGTTCCAGCAGTTGAGCTCGTAGAGCCCGCGCTCCCGGGCACGCCCGGTGATCCCGAATCCGGACAGCGCCGAAAACATTTCAGGAAACAGCGTGATGACGTCAAAGGCCCTGCGACCAGAAGCCGGCATCACCAATCTGCTTCCCACTCCACCGAAATCACGCCAGCAGGGACATCCACCTTGCCGACATAGCTCGCGACGAAGGGAATCAGGCGCTCGGTATCGCCATCCTGAATCTGCAACACATCGTGCGCGCCCGTGGACAGCAAGCCGGTCACCTTGCCAAGAACGACGCCAGCGGCGTTGCGCACTTCCAAGCCGATCAGATCGCCCCAGTAGAACTCATCCTCGTCGGGCTTTGGCATCGCCTCCCGCGGGGCTGCGATGTAGTAACCCGCGACGGCTTCCGAAGCGTTGCGGTCGGGCACTTCGGCAAAGGCGGCCACAAGATCGCCCTTGCCATGCTCCTTACAGCCCGTCAACGTATACGGCACCCAGTCCGAACCATCAGGATCGGTACCGAGCCACCATTGGGGCATCTTCTTCCATGACAGCGGATCATCCCCGAAAGGATGAACCCGCACCCAACCCTTGACACCGAAGGGAGCGACAATTCGCCCCAATACAATCATTGATCGACGCTCAGAAGGCTGGGTTTGATACCGACGCTCAGGCAGCAGCCTTGGCGGACTGCTTGACGAGACGGGCGACGGTGTCGGAAAGCTGAGCACCGTTGCCTTGCCAGTAGGCCAGACGCTCGGTGTTCACGACGAGGCCCTTTTCAGCGCCCGAGGCAACCGGGTTGTAGAAACCAACGCGCTCGATGAAACGGCCATCGCGGCGATTGCGGGAATCAGCGGCGACGATGTTGTAGAAAGGACGCTTCTTGGAACCGCTGCGGGCAAGACGAATGACAACCATGACTATCCCTGATCCGATGGAAATTGGAAAAACGTTGGATATTAAGGCACCTAGCGAAAAACCGCAAGACAAGCTTGGCCCTGCACGCCAGCCCTGCCAAATCGGACAGCCGGATTCGCGGAATGCACCCAATGCAAGCAGACAGGCGGATTCCAGCCACATGTTTCTGGTAACTTAATTACAATAGCAAGCTGGTTACGAGAAAACCTTGGCAATGAGCGCCGCCGACTCCCCAAAATCCGACCGCACGGCCCCGATCCTCGATTGGCTGGCCACCGACCTCACTGCCGATGCAGACCTTGAGCTGGCGGCCCTCGTCCGTCACCTCGACGATCTCGGTCGCCCGGAGATCAGCCGCAACCAGTTCCATCGCTGTCTCGATCTGCTCCACACCCGTGCGCTGGCGATCAGCAAGATGCATCGCGAGCGCTTCGCCGTCGCCACCCTGCCCCTCTCGGTCAGCCTCCACCGCTCCGCCTCCCGGCTCGTGGCCGCCCTCGGAAAGGTCGCCTCCGGCTATGGCGAAGTGCTTGCCGAAGTGCAGCACCGGCTCGTCCGGACGATGCGCCGCAACCCGGAAGTCATCAGCGCCAAGGCGCTGGAAATCCTCGGCGAGCAACTGACCATCGCCCACCTGGCCGGCAACAGTGCGCCTTTCGAGTTCTGGCAGCGCGCCCACGGCTTTTTCCAGGGCAGTCGCGCCGAATCACCCGCCGACGCCAAGGCAGGCGGCATTCCCGACGCAACCCTCAAGGCCTACAAATACCTGCTGGCCTTCGTCGCAGCACAACCGGAAGGGCTGACCAGCGCCGAAATCAGCTGGCTTTCCGAATTCCTCTCGGCCAACGCCAAGTACGTGACGATCCGGCACTCGGTGCCGAACGATCCAGGGCACGGCTGGTTGTGGATCGATCTCGATCAGGACGCCCCGCCGGTTTCAATCAACCGGCGCGACCCGCCGGCCGTCGACGGCCTCATCTATTTCACGGCCGAAGAACTCGCCCGTCGCACCACTTCGCTGATTGAGCAACTCGAAGGCGAAGGCCCCGAGCCCGCCAACCTTCCCGCCGGCCTGTCCCGTTCGGCAACGGCAACGCTACTCCGGCGCGTTCGCGAATACTGGGCGTCCCCTCCGCACCGCGAGCACGCACGGCGCCGCAATCAGTACGCCGTCAGCGTCTGCAGCGGCCTCGAGACCATCTGGAAGATGCTTCGCGAACCCGGGACGGCCCGCCAGAACCGCTACGCCTCCGAATGGATGGTCGTTAACGAAAGCCCGACCGGCTATGCCGTGATGCAGGTGACCGGGACGGCCAACAATCTGACTCCGGGCATTGCCATTGCCATCCGCCGCAGCGAGGAGGAACCCTGGTCGCTGTGCATCGTGCGCTGGATTCGTGCCGAAACGCCGGAACAGATCGAGCTGGGCCTGCAGGTCATCGGCAACGCCGCCAAGCCGGTTTCGGTGGGCTTCCGTAACGCCGAGCAATTACGCCCCATGCGCCCCGCACTGGTGCTTCCGCCCGTGGCGGCCCTGGGGCGCCAGCAGGCGATCCTGGCGCCTGCGGGCACCTATTCGGCACGGCGCTTCATGCTGGTTTCCGACGTCCAGCGCCTCTATATCGCCCAGGGGCGGCTTCTCAGCCTCGACATCCAGACCCCGGCTGTCGAGCTGTTCCAGTACGAGATCGACCCCTACCCGCTCTGACCCGAGCCAGTGCGCCCGCCGCCGCTGGCTGCCAGCGTCGCAAGTGTGACGGACGCCGACGCGTCCAGCGCGGCAAGCACATCGTGCCAGCAGGCATCGACCGCGGCCCCGGCTGAGGTGGCGACGGGCTGCGGTTGAGTCAGACTGTTCCAGCCAAACAGGCGACCGACCTCCCCCGCCTGAACATCCTCCGCCGCCCGGGCAAGCAGCCATCCGCCCTGCTCGCGCCGGGCCACGATGCCCGCCATCTCCAGCGTCTCGAGCAATTCCTGGATCTCGCCGTGACCACACCGGCCAGCCACCGACAGCCGGGCCACATCCCGACTCGCCCCGGCGCGCTGGGCAAGCGCCAGCTCGACCAGCAGCAACAAGGCCACATAGACCCGCCGCCCCGGAAACGCCGGCAGTGGCCGTCGCAGCACGTCACGTTCGGGCAGCACGGCGGCAACTACAGCTCCCAGCAGGACAACAATCCAAGACAGGTAGAGCCACAGCAGGAAGATCGGCACCACCGCAAACGCCCCATACACCAGCGTGTAACTGGGAAAATGACTCAGGTACAGACCAAAGAGCCGCTGCATCACCACGAAAGCCAGCGCCGCAAGAAACCCGGCCAGGGCGGCATCCGAAAACCTGACGCTGCAATGGGGCACAACGAAGTAGAGCGCGGTGAGCACGCACCCGAGAATCGTCACCGACACCACCCGCAGGCCGACAGCCTGGAGCCAGACCGGCTCGTTCACGATGTCGAGAGACATGCTCAGCATCGCCGTTGCCAGAAAAACACCACCGGCAAGCAGCAGCGGGCCGAACGACAGCGCCACCCAGTACGCCGCCAGACGCGTGGCCCACGGCCTGCGGCTACGCACCATCCAGATCTGGTTGATGACCGTGTCGATCGTCCGCATCAGCATCACTGCCGTGACAATCAGGACCAACGCACCGACAATGGTCAGATTGGTTGCCTTCTGGCTGAACTGGAACGCGTAGGTGGCGATCACCTTGCCGGCCTTTTCGGGCAGCAGATTGTCGAGCAGAAAGCCCCGCAACGCCGCATCCAACTGGGCGGATTGGGGAAACTTGCTCAGCACGACGGCCACCAGCGTGACGAACGGAACCAGCGAGAGCAGCGTGGTGAAGGCCAGGCTGGCCGCCACCTGAGCACAGCGCCCTTCCTTAAAGCGCTGCCAGATGACGCGCAGCAGATGCGCCGCCGACCGCATCAGCGACTCTCCAGGCGGCGAGACTTGCACTTGGAGGTCGGACCGGGAGTCAGTGGGGGAACTCATTTACGTATAATGCCCTTCCGTTCTACAGGCCCCACCATGCAGGAAATCCTCGTTCTCTATTACAGTCACCGCGGCTCCGTGCGCGCCCTTGCCGAAGTGATCGGGCGCGGTATCGATTCGGTTCCTGGCGCCGCAGCACGGCTGCGAACCGTACCACGCATCTCCGCGGTCTGCGAGGCCATCGAGGCGGACATCCCGGAGCGTGGCGCTCCGTATGCAGAGATGTCGGATCTGGAAGAGTGCATCGGCCTGGCGCTAGGCAGCCCCACGCGCTTTGGCAACATGTCGGCGCCGATGAAATATTTTCTGGATGGCACAGCGGGCCCATGGCTGTCGGGTGCCCTGGCCGGCAAGCCGGCCTGCGTATTCACCTCGTCGGCCAGCCAGCATGGCGGCCAGGAAAGCACGCTGCTGTCGATGATGACGCCGCTCCTGCACCACGGCATGCTGATCGTCGGCCTGCCCTTTTCCGAAGCCGACCTCACCGGCACCACCAGCGGTGGCTCGCCCTACGGCGCCACCCATGTGGCAGGCAAGGACGAAAACACCCGACTCACCGAAGAAGAAAAGCGCCTCGCCTTTGCCATGGGCAAACGTCTGGCCGAAACCGCTCTGAAGCTCGCACCCCAATGAAACCCAAGACCCTCTCGCTGATCGCCATCATCTCGCTGCTGGCCCTGATTTCCCTTTGCCTGGCGTGGGAAGCGATCCTCGCCCCGCTCCGTCCGGGCGGTTCGTGGATGACCCTCAAGGTGCTGCCGCTGATGGTGCCGCTCTTCGGCATCCTGCGCGGAAACCGCTACACCTACCAGTGGAGCACGATGCTGATCCTGCTCTATCTGACGGAAGGCGTGATCCGCACCAACGATGCGCCGCCGGGTAACCTGCTGGCGCTGGCCGAGGCTGCGCTGAGCGTGGTCTTCTTCATGGCGGCGATGCTCTACGCCCGCGCCACCGCGCCGTCCCGGCTGGCCCAGGCGCCGAAGCCCGGCGCCTGAAGCCCATGAATCCGCAGGTCAGACCTGCGGATTCACCCGCTCGATGTTGCTCTGCAGCTTGTTGAGCGCGTTGAGATAGGCCTTGGCCGACGCGACGATGATGTCGGTGTCGGCGCCCTGGCCATTGACCACCCGGCCATCCTTCGACAGACGCACGGTCACCTCACCCTGAGCATCGGTGCCGGTGGTGATCGCGTTGACCGAATACAGCAGCAGCTGCGCGCCGCTCTTCGCAATCCCTTCAATCGCCTTGAAGGCCGCATCCACCGGACCGGAGCCCGAGGACTGGACGTTCTCTTCCTTGTTGCCCACCGACAGCGTCACGCGGGCGCTCGGCTCTTCGCCGGTTTCGGAATGGAAGGCCGCGGAGAGCAGACGGAAGTGCTCTTTCGGCTCGGAGCTTTCGTCGCTCATCAGCGCCTGCAGATCCTCGTCGAAGATCTCGTGCTTCTTGTCGGCCAGGGCCTTGAAGCGGGCGAAGGCGTGGTTGAGCTGCTCTTCGGATTCGATCACCACGCCGAGCTCCTGCAGACGGGAGCGGAAGGCGTTGCGGCCGGAATGCTTGCCCATCACCAGCTTGTTGGCGCTCCAGCCCACGTCTTCGGCACGCATGATCTCGTAGGTCTCGCGGTGCTTGAGCACGCCATCCTGATGGATGCCGGATTCGTGGGCAAAGGCGTTGGCGCCGACGATGGCCTTGTTCGGCTGCACCGGGAAGCCGGTGATCCCCGACACCAGCTTGGAGGCCGGCACGATGTGGGTGGTGTCGATGCGGGTGTCGCACTGGTAGATGTCACGACGGGTGCGCACAGCCATCACCACCTCTTCGAGAGAGGCATTGCCGGCACGCTCGCCGAGGCCGTTGATGGTGCATTCCACCTGACGGGCACCGGCACGGACGGCGGCCAGCGAGTTGGCGACCGCGAGGCCCAGGTCGTTGTGGCAATGCACCGACCACACCACCTTGTCGGAATTCGGCACCCGCTCGATCAGGGTGCGGATGGTCGCGGCGAACTGCTCGGGGATGTTATAGCCGACGGTATCGGGCACGTTGATGGTCTTGGCGCCAGCCTTGATGACTTCCTCAAAGATGCGGCACAGGAAGTCGATCTCGGAGCGGCCGGCGTCTTCGGCCGAGAACTCCACGTCGTCGGTGTATTCGCGGGCCCAGCTGATCGCCTTGACTGCTGCCTCGACCACCTGATCGGGCGCCATGCGCAGCTTCTTCTCCATGTGGATCGGGCTGGTGGCGATGAAGGTGTGGATGCGGCTCTGGGCGGCCGGGCGGATGGCCTCGCCGGCGCGGCGGATGTCGTTCTCGTTGGCCCGGGCCAGCGAGCAGATCCGCGATTCCTTGATCGCCTCGGCCACCGCGCGGACGGCTTCGAAGTCGCCATTGGACGCCGCGGCAAAACCGGCCTCGATCACATCGACCTTCATGCGCTCGAGCTGGCGGGCGATCCGCAGCTTTTCATCCCGAGTCATCGACGCGCCAGGGCTCTGCTCGCCGTCGCGGAGGGTCGTATCGAAAATGATCAACTGGTCGTTCATGATGGGCTCCTGCCGAGTCTCTATAATTTGATTGGGCAATGGCCCGGCCGTTCAATGGGCCGGACGGAATTCGGATTGGAATGAAAACGGTCGGGCGAACTGCGCGCAAAGCGCGCACCGCATCCCTACGGATCAGGGCTGAGGATCAGCCTTGTCGGCCACCGCGGCGCTGCGCTTGCGCCCCTTGAGGAGGCTCCAGGCGCCGAGCACGTACCCCGATACGGCATAACACAGGAACAGGCCGAACAACACGCCCGGCGGATAGCTCGACACCAGCAGCAGACCGATCACGAAGGCGATGATGACGATGAAGGGCACGCTCTTGCGCAGGTTGATCTCCTTGCCGCTGTAGAAGAGCACGTTGCTCACCATCGAGATGCCGGCAAAGATCGTCAGCGCGCAGGCGTACCAGCGGATGTCGGGGCCGGCGATGCCGTTGTCGATCATCACCCACACCAGGCCCGCCACCAGGGCCGCCGCCGCCGGGCTGGGCAGCCCTTGAAAGTAGCGCTTGTCCACCACGTCGATGTTGGTATTGAAGCGGGCCAGCCGCAGGGCCGCACCGACGCAGTAGATGAAGGCCGCCATCCAGCCCAGCTTGCCCATGCCCTTGAGCGCCCATTCGTAGACGATCAGAGCCGGCGCCGCGCCGAAGGAAACCATGTCGGAAAGGGAGTCGTACTCGGCGCCGAAAGCGCTCTGGGTTCGGGTGAGGCGCGCCACACGGCCATCGAGGCCGTCCAGGACCATGGCAATGAAGATCGCCACCGCCGCCTGCTCGAAGAGCCCGTTCATCGCCTGCACGATGGCATAGAAGCCGGCGAACAGCGCAGCGGTCGTGAACAGGTTGGGAAGGATGTAGATGCCCCGGCGACGCCGCTCGGGGTTGAGCAAGGGCTTACGGGATTGCAGATCGGCCATGGATTCGGGCGATGAATGGAACCGGACGGAATTGTAACGCAGGTGAATCCGCCGAACCTGAAATGGCACCCAAAAGGGTTTCAATCCAGGCGGGACTCCGGAAACGACACGGGGGACTTTCGTCCCCCGCGCGTCAATCAAGACAGCTCAGATCAGTTCTTGGACTGGTCGACCAGCTTGTTGGCCTTGATCCACGGCATCATGTCGCGCAGCTGACCGCCGACCACTTCGATCGGGTGAGCAGCGTTGAGACGACGACGGGCGGTCATGGACGGGTAGTTGGTCTTGCCTTCCAGGATGAACATCTTGGCGTATTCGCCGGTCTGGATGCGCTTCAGGGCGTTGCGCATGGCTTCGCGGGACTTCTCGTTGATGACTTCGGTGCCGGTCACGTACTCGCCATACTCCGCGTTGTTGGAGATGGAGTAGTTCATGTTGGCGATGCCGCCTTCGTACATCAGGTCAACGATCAGCTTCAGCTCGTGCAGGCACTCGAAGTAGGCCATTTCCGGAGCGTAGCCGGCTTCGGTCAGGGTCTCGAAGCCCATCTTGACCAGCTCGACAGCGCCGCCACAGAGCACGGCTTGTTCGCCGAAGAGGTCGGTCTCGGTTTCTTCACGGAAGTTGGTCTCGATCACGCCACCCTTGGTGCCGCCGTTGGCAGCAGCGTAGGACAGGGCGATGTCGCGGGCCTTGCCGGACTTGTCCTGATAGACGGCGATCAGGGTCGGCACGCCGCCGCCCTTGAGGTATTCGGAGCGGACGGTGTGGCCCGGGCCCTTCGGGGCAACCATGATCACGTCCAGGTCGGCGCGCGGCACGATCTGGTTGTAGTGAACGTTGAAGCCGTGGGCGAAAGCCAGGGTGGCGCCCTGCTTGATGTTCGGGGCGATGTCGTTCTTGTAGACGTCCGGCTGGGATTCATCCGGCAGCAGGATCATGACGACGTCGGCGACCTTGACGGCCTCGGCAACTTCCTGAACGTTGTGACCAGCGGCCACAGCCTTGTTCCAGGAGGCGCCATCCTTGCGCAGACCGACGGTCACATTGACGCCGGATTCCTTCAGGTTCTGGGCGTGGGCGTGGCCCTGAGAGCCGTAACCAACGATCGTGACCTGCTTGCCCTTGATCAGGGAGAGGTCGGCGTCCTTATCGTAAAAAACCTTCATTTCTTGCCTTTCTGACAGAAGATGAGCAAATCAAGGGGCGACGCGAGATGCGAGGATTCGCTGCGCCCCGAACATTAAACCTTCAATACCCGCTCGCCACGACCGACGCCGCAGATCCCCGAACGCACGGTTTCGAGGATCAGGGCCGGTTCGATCGCACCGACGAAGGAATCGAGCTTGGCCTGGGTGCCGGTCAGCTCGATGACGTAGCTGGCGTCGGTGACGTCGATGATGCGCCCACGGAAGATATCCGCCAGACGCTTCATTTCCTCCCGGTCCTTGCCGGTCGCCCGCACCTTGATGAGCATGAGCTCACGTTCGATGTGGGCGGATTCGGATAGGTCAACCACCTTGACGATTTCAACCAGCTTGTTGAGCTGCTTGGTGATCTGCTCGACGATGTCGTCCGAACCGGAGGTGACGATCGTCATGCGGGAGAGGGAAGCATCCTCGGTGGGGGCCACCGTGAGGGATTCGATATTGTAACCCCGAGCGGAAAACAGGCCGGAGACGCGGGAAAGCGCACCGGATTCATTCTCGATGACAAGGGAGATGACGTGTCGCATAGTCTTGGTGTTTAGCAGTTGCATCAGCCCGCGCAGCCACTGGGCGTCGAGCGGGGTCGATGGATCGGGCTGCCGGCGTGAAGTCTTCACCACGGCCAGCCCGCCGTTATCAGAGATCCTCGGCCGACAGGATCATGTCGGTCAGGCCCTTGCCGCCCTGGACCATCGGATACACGTTTTCGGTCTGATCCACCTGGATGTCGAGGAAGACGAGGTCGCTCTTGCGCTGGAAAGCCTCGCGCAGCGCGCCTTCCACGTCACCCGGCTTGTCCACGCGGATGCCCACGTGGCCGTAAGCTTCGGCAAGGCGCGAGAAATCGGGCAGCGCGTTCATGTAGGACTCGGAATAGCGGTTGCCGTGGAAGATCTCCTGCCACTGGCGGACCATGCCGAGATACCGGTTGTTGAGCATCACCACCTTGATCGGCAGACGGAACTGCTTGCAGGTGGAGAGCTCCTGAATGTTCATCTGGATCGACGCCTCGCCGGTCACGCAGGCGACGGGCGAACCCGGATGCGCGAGCTGCACGCCCATCGCGGCCGGCAGGCCGAAGCCCATGGTGCCGAGGCCGCCGGAATTGATCCAGCGACGCGGCTTGTCAAACTTGTAGTACTGGGCGGCCCACATCTGGTGCTGGCCGACGTCGGAGGTCACGAAAGCGTCGCCGCCGGTGACTTCCCACAACTTCTGAATGACGAACTGCGGCTTGATGAGTTCTTCGCCCTGATTGAACTTCAGGCAGTCGCGACGGCGCCATTCCTCGATCTGCTTCCACCACACGCCCAGGGATTCCTGATCGTTGGTCTCGGCACCGGCATCAAGCATGGCCAGCATCTCGCCGAGCACCTCGCCCACGTCGCCGACGATGGGCACATCCACCTTCACGCGCTTGGAGATGGAGGACGGATCGATGTCGATGTGGATGATCTTGCGGGGTTCGGACGCGAAGTGCGCCGGGCTGCCGATCACGCGATCGTCGAAGCGGGCACCCACGGCGAGCAGCACGTCGCAGTAGTGCATGCCCATGTTGGCTTCGTAGTTGCCGTGCATCCCGAGCATGCCCACATACTGGCGGTCGGTGGCGGGATAGCCACCGAGGCCCATCAGGGTGTTGGTGCAGGGAAGGCCAAGCTTGCGCACCAGCGTGGTCAGCTTGTCCGCCGCATTGCCGAGCACCACACCACCACCGGCATAGACCATCGGGCGCTTGGCTTCGAGCAGCAGCTGCAGGGCCTTCTTTATCTGCCCCTGGTGCCCCTTGACGACAGGGTTGTAGGAGCGCATCGAGACCGTCTGCGGGTATTCGAACTCGCACTTCTGGGCGGTGATGTCCTTGGGGATATCGACCAGCACTGGACCAGGGCGACCGGTCTTGGCGAGGTAAAAGGCCTTCTTGATGGTGTCGGCGATCTCGCGTACGTCACGCACCAGGAAGTTGTGCTTCACGCACGGGCGGGTGATGCCGACCGTATCCACTTCCTGGAAGGCATCCTGGCCGATGGCGCCCACGGGCACCTGACCGGAGATGATCACCAGCGGGATCGAGTCGCAGTAGGCGGTGGCAATGCCGGTCACGGCATTGGTGGCACCAGGCCCCGACGTCACCAGCGCAACACCGACCTTCTCGGTAGAGCGGGCGTAGCCGTCGGCAGCGTGGATCGCGGCCTGCTCGTGACGCACGAGCACATGGCGAACCTTGTCCTGCTTGAACAACTCGTCGTAGATGTAGAGAACGGCTCCACCGGGATAACCGAAAAGATAATCAACCTTTTCTTCCTGGAGACACCTGATTACAATTTCCGCACCGGTCAATACCATCTATGCACCCGAAGCTGTCTCGGCAATGTAAAACGTCGAACCATACCGCCGAGGCAGCAATTGGTCAAGGCACGCCATCGTGCTCCACGAATGAACACAGCGTCCGCACCCTTGGTGCAGACTACCGGTTGCTGCGCCCCGGCGGCGCGCTTTCCCGACTCCTGAGGATTTTCTCCTGCCCTCCCGCCTCGAACTATCGGATTTTCTCGCGAGCGTCGAAAAACGGGCTTTCAAGCAGGCCCTGTTTGCCGTGCGTAACGAAGAATCGGCCCTCGACATCGTCCAGGACGCGATGATGAAGCTCGCCGAGAAATACGGCGACAAGCCCCTCGAAGAGCTGCCGATGCTCTTCCAGCGCATCCTCCAGAACGTCATCCGCGACTACTACCGCCGCCAGAAGGTGCGCAGCCTGTGGACAACTCTCCTGTCCGCCTTCTCGGGCCCCGAGGACGACGAGCACGATCCGCTCGAAACCATCGAGTCCGCCGACAGCGAGCACAAGAGCGAATCGCCCCAGGCGCAACTTGAACAACGCCAGACCCTGGGTGTCATAGAAAAAGAAATCGAAAAGCTTCCGCCACGTCAACGCGAAGCCTTCCTCATGCGTTACTGGGAGGAAATGGATATCGCCGAGACCGCAGAGGCAATGGGGTGCTCCGAGGGCAGCGTGAAAACGCACTGCTCCCGGGCCACGCACACCCTTGCAGCGGCGCTTGCAGCAAAGGGCATCACGTTATGAATCAACACGACCTTCAGTTCCGGATCCGGCAACACCTGAACGCATCCACGCGTGAACTCTCGCCGGACATCACCAGCCGCCTTCACAAGGCCCGCCAGAAAGCGCTCGACCGACAGAAGGTCGCCGTTGGCGGCTTGAGCCTCGCCGGCATCGGCAGCCTGTTCTCGAACTACGTCGCGCCGAAAGGCCGGTCTGCCCTTGCGATGCTGCTGATCATTCTGGCTGTCGTGGGCAGCGGCTTCCTCGGCGAACTGCAACGTACTGCCGAAATGGAGGAACTGGACAGCGCCCTCCTCGCAGACGATCTTCCCATTGACGCCTACCTGGATCGCGGATTCGACGCATGGGTTCAAAACGACTCGCCCGAGTAACCGCGATCCTCGCGATTGCGTGCTCCACATCCGCCCTTGCATCCCCGCCCCTGAAGGCGCCGTCCTGGAATGAGCTGAGCCCGGACCAGCAACGCACGCTGGCTCCGCTCGCCAAGGAGTGGAACGCACTCTCTGACGAGCGCAAGCGCAAGTGGGCGGGTATTTCCGAGCGTTTCCCCGGCTACACGCCGGAGGAGCAGTCACGCCTTCAGGGCCGGATGGAAACCTGGTTCTCGCTGACGCCGGAACAGCGGGCGGTTGCCCGCGACCAATACCGCAACCTGCAACGGATCCCGCCGGAGCAACGCGAAGCCCTGCGCCAGAAGTGGAACACCTACAAGGATCTGCCCAGCGAAGAGAAGCAGCGCTTTGAGGAAGCCGCCAAGACGCCGCCAGCCAAGGTAGCCATTCCAAAGATAGGCGCGCCTCCCATCAAGCCGCTGACCGCTCCGCCGCCGCCACGCCCGGCCGTGCCCAGGATCGTCATCAAGAAACCGGTCGTCGAAGCGCCGACCGCGGCAACCGCCGCGCCGGCGGCTGCAGAGACACCCATCTCCTCCGTGCCTGCGGCCATCGAGACTCCCGTCACCGCATCCGCCGCACCGGCCGTCGGCCCGTCGGCAAAACCCTGATCCAACCAATGCCCCCAATGCAAACAAAGCCGACGGCCAGGCCGTCTGCGCGGCAATCTGCCGAACTGGCCGGCATCCGCCGCCGACTCGCCAGCATGCTTTATGAAAGCCTGCTCCTCCTCGGCGTGCTGGCGCTCACCTTCATGGTCCCGCTGCTCATCCTGGGAGTTGGGACCAACTACACTCCGGAAGGCGGCTTCCTGTGGGCGTACGTCTTCGTGGTACTGGGTGGGTATTACCTGTGGTACTGGCGCCGGGGCGGCCAGACGCTGGCGATGCAGACTTGGAAACTGAGGATCGTCGACCTGGATGGCAAGCCTGTCACCACGGGCCAAGCTGCACTGCGCTATGTGCTGGCATGGCCATCGGTGTGTTTTCTTGGCGCGGGCCTGATCTGGGCGCTGCTCGACCGGGACCGCCAGTTCCTGCACGATCGCCTTGCCGGCACCCGGATAGTCCTCCTGACAACCCCGCAATAGTCCCGAAAAACGGAGCGCTCAGCGGCGCTCCACCCACCACATCATCACCGCCGCCGCCAGCAGGAAAGTGATGCTGGGCGTCAGCGCCGCGACGGCCGGCACCCATCCGTTGATCACGCCCAGGTTAGAGAACAGGCCGTTCAGCAGATGGAAACCGACCCCGATCATGATCCCCGAGAACACCCGCAGGCTCACCCCGCCCATGCGCGTCTGCATGTAGCCGAAGGGTAGCGCCAGCCCCATCATCACCAGCGCGGCAAAGGGGTAGGCGAGTTTCTTCCAGAGAGCGATCTCGTAGCGCGTGGTGCGCTGATTGTTCTCCTCCAGGTGGCGGATGTAGGAATACAAGGTCTCGACCGACATCCGCTCCGGCACCACCATCAGCACCGACAGCACATCCGGGGTCAGTTCGGATTTCCAGAGCAGACTGTCGAGCTTTCCGGTTTCGGTCCGATCAGGCAGGAAGCGGGTCTGCGCCACGTTGGTGAGACTCCAGCCGGTACTTTCGTCGTAGACACCCTTCTCGGCCTCACTGATCGAAAGCAGCACCGCCCGGTCGTCGAATTCATACAGGCGCACACCCTGCAGCGTGGTGTCCGGCAGCACGTTGCGCACATTGACGAAACGGCGGCCATCACGAACCCAAAGGCCCGTGCGCAGCTCCTGCGAAACCATGGAACGGGTTGCCGCCAGCCGCCACTGCTGGGCCGCGCGCTCGGCCGGCGGAGCGAGGTACTCGCCAAAAATGAAGGTGATCACCACGAACACGCTGCCGATCGACAACAAGCCAAGCAGGAAGCGCCGGGTGGACAAGCCAGAGGCCCGGAGCACCGTGATCTCGGAGTGCCGGGCGAGGGTCGTCAGCGCATAAAGCGTGCCGATCAGCACCGCAATGGGCATCAGTTCATACACCCGGCCGGGCATGATCATCGCGACGTAAATCGCCGCGTGATGAAGCATGTAGCCCCCCTTGCCGATCTCGTCGAGTTCATTGACGAGATCAAAGAACGCGAACAACCCGAGGAAAGCCAGCAGGACAAGGAACACCGCCGCGTAGATCTCGCGGCTCAGGTAGCGGATATAAACGGGAATCATCAGCGCCTCCGCCAGCGCGCAAATACGCTGATCCGCCGGTAGAACAGGATGGCCAGCACGCCCAGCATCGCCAGATGGGGAATCCACAGCCCCACATCGAAACGCAGGCGCCCCTGCCCCACCCAGGCCTGGCAGACGCTCACCGCGTTGCTGTAAATCAGATAGACGAGCACCGCGAGGATCAGGTTGTTGGTCCGCCCGGCACGGGGATTGACGAAGGAAAGGGGGATCGCCAGCAGCGACAGCATGATCGCCAGTACCGGCGCGCTGATCCGAGCCAGCAGCTCGCCCCGGCTGCGGTCATCTGCGCTCTTGATGAGCGCCGGCAAGGCGAGAGTCTTGGGCTGACGGGGCGCCGACTGCGCCTCCCTGGATTCCATCAATATCTGATACCGCTCGAACTCCATCACCCGATAGCTCGGCGTGCCCGGCGTGCCTTCGTAACGACGGCCGCGCTCGAGCACCACATAGCGATTGCCCGACGCATCGACTTCGGTGTGACCTTCTGATGCCACCATCACGCCCAGCCGGCCGTTCTGCATGCTGCTGGCGAACACGTTGCGAGCACGGCCTTCCTCGCCCGACAGCGCCTCGACGAAGAACACCCGCTCACCACCGGAGGATTCGCGGAACAGGCCGGGAGCTACCCGCGAGACGTCGTCGCGGTTACTGAGTTGTTCTTTGTATTCAACGCTCTTCTTCTGGGCCCAGGGCGCCACGAAGAGCGACAGCGCAGCAATCAGCACCACCACCGGCACCGCAAAGCGCAGTACCGGCCGCACCCACGCGGTGAGCGGCAGGCCGCTGGAAAACCACACGACCATTTCGGAATCGCGATACCAGCGGGACAGCGTCATCAGCACGGCGATGAACACCGTGAGCGACAGCACCACCGGCATCTGCGCAACGGCGCCGAAGCCGATCAGCGCCAGCACGGCGTCGGCCGGCACGCGGCCGCCCGCGGCCTGCCCAAGCAGGCGGATGAGCACGGTGGAAATCAGGATGGCGAACAGCGCCACGAAAACCGCGACGGCGTTCTGGGTGAATTCGCGCTGGGCGGCTCGGAGAAAAATCATGCGGAGAAGGGGTCTTGCGTTGCCGGACAGCCGTTTTGACGTCCGCCAGGGTGCCGGCCATAATGGCGCGATGTCCCAATGACGCGTGTTTCCAAGGAGAAGCGGGTGGAATTTACCATAAAGGCCGGATCGCCGGAAAAACTCAAGAGCGGCTGCGTCGTTGTCGGCGTGTACGCCGGCGGCGATCTCACCGCATCCGCCAGGGCCCTCGACAAGGCTGCCAACGGCGCCATCGCCGCCCTGCTCGCCCGCGGCGAACTCGACGACAAGGTCGGCGCCACGCTGATGCTTCACGACCTGCCCGGCGTGGCCGCACCCCGCGTGCTGCTGGTGAGCCTCGGCAAGGCCGACGAGCTCACCGACAAATCCTACCGCGACGCCGTCAGCGCTGCCGCGAAGCAGCTCGCCGGCTCGGTGGCCGCCGACGCCGCGTTCGTCCTCACCGAAGCAGAACTGCCCCACCGCGATCTCGCCTGGCGTCTCGCCCAGGCCGCGCAGATCCTCAAGGACAGCACCTACCGCTGCGACGAGCTCAAGTCCAAGCGCGACGAATCCAAGAAAGGCGTGAAGAAGATCGTCATCATCGCCAAGGCCAAGGACACCGCCCCGCTCGAAGCCGCCCTGCGCCGTGGCTCCGCCATCGCCGAAGGCATGGCCCTCGCCAAGACCCTCGGCAACCTGCCGGGCAACGTGTGCACGCCCACCTACCTTGCCACCACCGCCCGCAAGCTCGCCAAGGATCACAAGATCAAGGTCGAGGTGCTCGAAAAAGGCGACATGGAAAAGCTCGGCATGGGATCGCTGCTGTCGGTGGCCCGTGGTTCCCACGAACCGCCCAAGTTCATCGTCCTCAACTACAAGGGCAGCAAGGCCAAGGACAAGCCGGTCGTGCTCGTTGGCAAGGGCGTCACCTTCGACACCGGCGGCATCTCCCTCAAGCCCGGCGAAGGCATGGACGAGATGAAGTACGACATGTGCGGCGCCGCCAGCGTGCTGGGTACCTTCAAGGCCATCGCACAGATGGAGCTGCCGATCAACGTCGTCGGCCTCATCCCGACCACCGAGAACATGCCCGGCGGCTCGGCCACCAAACCGGGCGACATCGTCACCTCCATGTCCGGCCAGACCATCGAGGTGCTCAACACCGACGCCGAAGGCCGGCTGATCCTGTGCGACGCCCTCACCTACGCCGAGCGCTTCGATCCGGTCGCGGTTGTCGACGTGGCGACCCTTACCGGCGCATGCATCATCGCCCTGGGCAACCTCACGTCGGGCCTGCTCGCCAACGATGACGATCTGGCTGCCGAGCTGCTGGCCAGCGGTCAGGCCGCCGGCGACAAGGCCTGGCAGCTGCCCCTGTGGGACGAATATCAGGACATGCTCAAGAGCAACTTCGCCGACATCCCCAACATCGGCAGCAAGGGCGCCGGCACGATCACCGCCGCGTGCTTCCTTGCCCGCTTCACCAAAGCCTACAAGTGGGCGCACCTGGATATCGCCGGCACGGCCTGGAAATCCGGCGCCGACAAGGGCGCCACCGGCCGCCCGGTGCCGCTGCTCACCCAGTTCCTGATCGGCCGCGCTGGCCAGTAAGCCCCCGAATGACCGACGTCCGCTTCTACCACAACGCCCCCGACCGCCTGCGGGTAGCCTGCGTGCTCACCGCCAAGGCGAGCGGCGGCGGGCGGCGGGTGTCGGTTTTCGCGCCGGATGGCAACATCGCCCGGCATTTCGACCAGATGCTGTGGAGCTTCCAGCCCCTCGCCTTCGTGCCCCACGTGCCGGCCGGCTCGCCCCTGGCAGCGGAAACCCCGGTGGTCATCGGCAGCCGCCTTGAAGCCCTGCCCAACGACGACGTGCTCATCAACCTCGGCGACGATCTGCCCGACGGCTTCGAGCGCTTCTCGCTGGTCATCGAGGTTGTCGGCCCCAGCGACCCCGAACGCCAGGCGGCGCGCGGGCGCTTCCGGCGCTACAAGGAACAGGGCCACACTCTCAGCGCCCACGATCTGAACCAACGGAGCGGCGAATGACCCCTCATCCCAAGACCGAACTCGAAATCCCCCTCGACGACGAGGACGGCGAAGTCCTGATCGAGAAGGCCGCCCTGATGCACCGCCCCGACAGCTTCGTCACCCCCGACGACGACGACCTGCCAGTGCTCACCGACGTGGTGGACGAGCGCGTCGAGCCCTTCATCGGCGACGCCGACCCGATCATCCTCGAGCCCACCATTGATGAACCCGCCATCGGCGAACCAGAGATGCTCGACGAGACGCCCGTCATCGCCGCCGAAACGACACTCCCGGACGACCTCGCCGAACGCCTGGTCGCCCTCGACACCGCCATCGCCCGCCACATCGAGAACTGGGTCGCCACCGAGCTGCCCCAGCTCATTTCGCGCGAACTCGACGAGCTCGCCGCGCGCATCAGCGACAAGGCCGCCGCCCACCTGCGCGCCACCCTGCTCCCCGTCGTCTCTGCCGAGATCGCCGACACCCTCGATAACGATTCCGGCTTGTAATCCCTCTCCGCACGCCAAGTCGTGCTGCCGGGCGAGCGGCCCGCATCCGCTATAATCCGCGTTTTGCCTTCAAAGACAGCCCCCATGGAACTGGCCAAGAGTTTCGAGCCGGCGGAGATCGAACGCCGCTGGTATGAGCACTGGGAGTCGAGCGGCTATTTCGCCGCCGGCCTCGACCGTAGCAAGCCCGCCGACCAATCCTTCTGCATCCTGCTGCCGCCGCCCAACGTCACCGGCACCCTGCACATGGGTCACGGTTTCAACCAGACGATCATGGACGCGCTCACCCGCTACCATCGCATGCGCGGCTGGAACACCCTGTGGCAGCCGGGCACCGACCACGCCGGCATCGCCACCCAGATCGTCGTCGAACGCCAGCTGGATGCCCAGGGCATCTCCCGCCACGACCTCGGCCGCGAGAAGTTCCTCGAGAAGGTGTGGGAGTGGAAGGAATACTCCGGCGGCACCATCACCCAGCAGATGCGCCGCATGGGCACCAGCCCAGACTGGTCGCGCGAGCGCTTCACGATGGATGCCGGCCTCAACAAGGTCGTCACCGAAACCTTCGTCCGCCTTTACAACGAAGGCCTGATCTACCGCGGCAAGCGGCTGGTCAACTGGGACCCGAAGCTCCACACCGCCGTCTCCGACCTGGAAGTCGTCCAGGAAGAAGAAGACGGCTTCATGTGGCACATCAACTATCCGTTTGCGGATGGCCCGATCGGTGATCTCACCGGCCTCACCGTCGCCACCACCCGTCCCGAAACCATGCTCGGCGACGTGGCCGTGATGGTCCACCCGGAAGATGAGCGCTACGCCCACCTGATCGGCAAGAGCGTCCGCCTGCCCCTGTGCGACCGCAACATCCCGATCATCGCCGACGACTACGTGGATCGCGAGTTCGGCACCGGCGTGGTCAAGGTCACCCCGGCCCACGACTTCAACGACTACGCGGTCGGCCAGCGCCACGGCCTGCCGCAGATCAGCATCCTCACGCTCGATGCGAAGATCAACGAGCACGCTCCGGCCAAATACCAGGGCCTCGACCGCTTCGACGCCCGCAAGGCCATCGTGGCCGACCTCGAAGCCGAAGGCGTGCTGGTGGACACCAAGCCCCACAAGCTGCAGGTTCCCCGCGGCGACCGCACCGGCGTCGTCATCGAGCCGATGCTCACCGACCAGTGGTTCGTGGCGATGAGCAAGCCCGGCGCCGACGGCAAGTCGATCACCGAGAAGGCGCTGGAAGTCGTCTCCTCCGGCGAGATTGAGTTCGTACCCGGCAACTGGGTCAACACCTACAACCAGTGGCTCAACAACATCCAGGACTGGTGCATCTCGCGTCAGCTGTGGTGGGGCCACCAGATTCCGGCGTGGTACGGCATCGACGGCGAATGCTTCGTCGCCCACTCTGAAGAAGAAGCCCGCGCCCTGGCCGACAAGGCCGGTTACCCCGGCCCGCTGACCCGCGATCCGGACGTGCTCGACACCTGGTATTCGTCCGCCCTGTGGCCGTTCTCGACCCTCGACTGGACGCCCGACTACCCGGCCAAGTCCAACGACGCGCTGGATCTCTACCTGCCCTCCACGGTGCTCGTCACCGGCTTCGACATCATCTTCTTCTGGGTCGCGCGCATGGTCATGATGACCAAGCACATCACCGGCAAGATCCCGTTCAAACACGTCTACGTGCACGGCCTGATCCGCGATGCAGAAGGCGCCAAGATGTCCAAGTCGAAGGGCAACGTCCTCGACCCCATCGACCTGATCGACGGCATCGGTGTGGATGCGCTGGTGGCCAAGCGCACCACCGGCCTGATGAACCCCAAGCAGGCCGCCAGCATCGAGAAGAAGACCCGCAAGGAATTCCCCGACGGCATCCCCGCCTTCGGCACCGACGCCCTGCGCTTCACCTTCGCCAGCCTCGCCAGCCCCGGCCGCGACATCAAGTTCGACATGAGCCGCTGCGAGGGCTACCGCAACTTCTGCAACAAGCTGTGGAACGCCACCCGCTTCGTGCTGATGAACGTCCAGGGCCACGACCTGGGCCTCGAGCACAAGCAGGACGGCCCCAGCTGCGGTGGCAACGGCCCGCTCGACTTCTCCTTCGCCGACCGCTGGATCGTCAGCCGTCTGCAGCGCGTCGAGAAGGAGATCGAAGAACTCTTCGCCGACTACCGCTTCGACCTCGTCTCCAAAACGATCTATGAATTCGTCTGGGACGAGTACTGCGACTGGTACCTCGAGCTTGCCAAGGTCCAGATCAACACCGGCAACGAAGCCCAGCAGCGCGGCACCCGCCGCACGCTGATCCGCGTGCTCGAGACCATCCTGCGCCTCGCCCACCCGCTGATCCCCTTCGTCACTGAAGAGCTGTGGCAGACCGTCGCCCCCCTCGCCGGCCGCAAGGACGTGGACAGCCTGTGTCTCGCCCGCTACCCGCAGGCCGACCTGGGCCGCTGCGACGAGAAGAGCGAAGCCGACGTGGCCGAGCTCAAGGGCCTCATCTACGCCTGCCGCAACCTGCGTGGCGAGATGAACATCTCCCCGGCCCAGCGCATGCCGCTGGTGGCGAGCGGCAACGGCGATCGCCTGCGCAAGTTCGCGCCCTACATCGCCGGCCTCGCCAAGCTCTCCGAAGTGCAGGTGGTCGACGAGATCAGCGGTGACGAACTCGCCCCGGTGGCCATCGTCGGCGAGCAGCGCCTGATGCTGAAGGTGGAGATCGACATCGCCGCCGAGCGCGAGCGCCTGTCGAAGGAGATCGCCCGCATCGAAGGCGAGATCGTCAAGGCCAACGCCAAGCTGGCCAACGAGAGCTTCGTCGCCCGCGCACCGGCGGCCGTCGTCGCCCAGGAGAAGGAACGCCTGGCCGGCTTTACCGCAACGCTCGAGAAACTGCGCCCGCAGTTGGCCAAACTGCCGCCAGCCTGACGAAGGCTTCGGCAAGCAAAATGGCCACGCAACTGCGTGGCCATTTTTTTGTGTTACAGCGAGATCCGCGCCCGCCCAATTTACTTGCGGCGCAGGAAAAACTCGTAGGCGTTATCCGGCAACTCACTCTGGCCGATCAGCTCGTTCCCGGTCTGCTTGGCAAATGCCGCGAAGTCCTTCACCGAACCGGGATCGGTTGCCACAACCCGCAGAACCTGTGCCGCCTGCATTTCTGCGAGCGCTTTCTTGGCGCGCAAAATGGGTAAGGGGCAGTTCAGGCCGCGTGCATCCAGTTCCTTGTCAAAATCCATCTTACGACTCCAGCTTCCTAGGACAATCCAGGCCGGATTTTAACCTGCTACGCACCCCGACCCGATAACAACGTCACATCCCGCCTCACTCCCGCCCGGAGAATCACCGGCGAATTGTGAAATAATGACAACTCAAAATAACGTCATAAACGAGGCGATACCCTGCATTGCGGCACCATGCGCCAAGGCATGCCGGATTCGCTCTTCCCGACAACATTAACGCTTTTTTCTTGAAGGTACACCACGATGCGCTCAAACATGCTCCAAACGGTTCTCAATGACCTGAACGGCACCTCCGCGGACATCGAGGCCTCCGCCATCATCTCCTCCGACGGTCTGATGATGGCCGCCCTGCTCCCCAACACCGTTGACGAAGACCGGGTCGGCGCGATGAGTGCCGCGATGCTCTCCCTCGGCGACCGTACCGCCCGCGAACTCGCCCGCGGCACCCTCGACCAGGTGCTCATCAAGGGTGAAAAGGGTTATGTCCTCATGGTTCAGGCCGGCGCTGATGCCGTGCTCACCGTGATGGCCAAGCCGAACGCCAAGCTGGGCCTGGTTTTCCTGGACGTACGTCGCGCCGCTGACGCCATCGGCCGGATCCTCGGCTAATCGGGAGGGCTGGTAGTGAAGGATATGGATCGCGCCCAGGTTCCGGGCGAAGCAGTCGAACATACGCTGACGTTTGCCGATGGCACCTGTCGGCGGGTATTTGTCACGTCAGTCGAAACGCCCTATCCCCATGGCAAGCTGATCGTTTCCCGGACGGACACGTCGGGCGTCATCACCCAGTGCAATAAATCCTTCGTCGACATGTCCGGCTACACCGAAGCCGAACTGATCGGCCAGCCCCATTGCATCCTGCGTCACCCGGACATGCCGGCCGCGGCCTTTGCCGATCTGTGGGAGACCGTCCAGGCGGGCCGCCAATGGAACGGCTACGTCAAGAACCTGCGAAAGGACGGCGGCCACTACTGGGTGTACGCCACGGTAGTCCCCAACGTGCGCGACGGCAAGATCGTCGGCTTCACTTCGGTTCGGCGCGAACCTTCCCGCGAGAAGGTTCTCGCTGCAGAAGCCCAGTACCGGAGCATGAACTGATCATGACTTTCAATTTCACGGTTAGCCCCAGCTTCCCCAACGAGCGCATTTCCGACTGGTACATCTTCAACACCTGGCTGCAACGCGCGCTGTCCCTTCCGATCCATCTCGAGCTCTACGACAGCTTCGGCACCCAGCGCGCCGCGATCGCCGAGGGCAAGGTGGACATCATCTACGCCAACCCCTTCGACGCCTCCCTGCTGGTGCGCGAGAAAGGCTTCCGTGCCATCGCCCGGCCCGAAGGGCAGCCTGACGAGATGGTCGTCATCACCGCCGCCGAGAGCCCTTTCAAGGAGATCCCCGATCTCAAGCCCGGCGCCCGCGTCGCGTGCAGCGATGACCCGAGCGTCAACACCGTCGGCCGGATCCTCCTCGAACCCGCCGATCTGAACGCAGCCAACACCGTCGAGCACCGCCGCGAAACCTACATCCAGGTCGCCCGCGAGATCCTCCGCGGCGAAGCCGATGTCGGCTTCCTGCCGGTCGAAGCCTTCGAGGCCCTGTCGTCCATCGTGCGCCGCGACCTGCGCGTGCTCGTCACCAGCCAGCTGCACGTGATCCATCACGTCTTCCTGATCGGCCCCGCACTCTCTCCCCATGCTGAACAGATCACACAACTGCTCCTTTCCATGCACGACACCGACAAGGGCCGCGGTATCCTCGAAGCCCTCGGAGCCCGTAGCTGGCAAGCTGTTCAGCACGAGGACGTGGAATTCATGATCGACATCATCTCGACGCTGACCCAGTGAAGCTTTTTGTCACCGATCCGTCCAACCCGGAACGCATCCGCCGTCCTGCGCCGCCGGCCGTCTTCGGTCTGCCCGTCCGGACGCTGCGGATCGCGTCCCGCTGGCGCTCGCCGGCCACAGGCGCACTGCTGGCCGGCGAGATCGGGCGCAAGCCAGCCAACCTGCACCTGCACGTCCAGCGCATTTCCCTGTGGAGCAACCTGGAAGACACCGCGGCAACGGTCGCGGCCATTGTCGACCTATGGATCGTCCTTGGCAGTTACGGCGCCGAGCTTCGGATGCGCATGCTGCGCGAGCACTACGACGCCCTCGAAGAACACGATCTGGGGCTTTACCTCAGCGCCCGCATCGAAGACGGCCTCGACCGCCACGACCCACGGCTCGCCCTGCCCGGTGTCGTACTCGCCCGCCCCGTGGAAGGCAATCGCATATTTTTACAGGATTCCGCGACGCTGTCGGGAGTAACCTCCTGATCCCGACCTCCATCCGCTTTACATCCCAATGAGCCGCCATTCCATCCTACCGGGCCAGCCCGTCACCGCCCTCTTCCTGCTCCACGTGGGCAGCATGGACGCCCGGCTGATCGGACTTTCCGTAGAACGTCACTGGAAGCACTCGGTACGTCTGGCGAGCGAGCTGGAAAGCGCCCGGGTCGTCCTGGTCGATTGCGATCGGCCGGGCGTCGAAGCCGCATTCGAAAGGCTCTCGCCCCACCCGAGGATCGGCGTGGTCTGCTACGCATTCCACCCCAAGGATCACGCCCAGCGTTTTCCCAACCGGGTGATCCTCGGCAAGCCCCTCAATCTCGAGGCGCTGCCCAGCATCCTCGCCAAGGCGGCTCACGACAGCGCCCGGACCATCGCTGCACCATCCCTGCGCCGCGTCGCGCCGCTGACCCAGCCCGCACCGCCGACCATCCAGCCTGGATCCGAGGAACCGCCGCGGGTACCCATCGTCACGCCGGCCTCCCCGGTTCCTGCGGTAGTCGTGGCCACCGCGCCCGTCGTTCAGGCCGAGCTGCAGCACCAGTCCGGTACGACTGCCGAACCGCCAGTCAGCACACCCCAGGCCGATCCACCGGGTTCCCTCGGGCACGGCGTGCAGACCGACGACGAACGCGACCTCTGCGGAGCCCTTGAAGATCTCCCGGCGCACCCGGTCCATCCCCTGCCCGACAAGATCTTCTTCAACCCGGACAACTACCTGATCGGCCACCTGCAGCGCGCCTTCGATCAGGCCTCGAGCACCGGCCGCCCTCACCTGATCGCCGGCCTGCCCCGGCTCATCGGCGTGCGGCTCCAGCCAGCCTCGATCTGCGTCACCGATTTCCGGGACAACCAGCTGCGCCCCCTGTCGATGGCCCAGCTGCCCCAGACCACCGCGCGCATCGTCAGCGCGTCGACCCTGTCCCACATCTCGAACCACGGCACCACCTGGACGACCGAGGACTTCTTCTGGAACGTCGCCGCCTGGGCGGCGCGGGGCCGGCTGCCGGAAGGCACCGACCCCTACCAGCCGGTGCGGCTGCGGGCTTGGCCCAACTTCACCAAGGTCTTCATGTCGCCCCACGCCCTGCGCATCGTCGCCCTGTGGGTGCGCACCTGGGCCAGCCCCATCGACGTCGCCGCACGCCTCGGGATTCCCCAGCGCTACGTCTTCTCGGTCTATGCCTCGGCCCGCTTTGCCGGGCTGATCGACGCAAGGAAACCGCGGGCCACCACGGTGGAGGCGCGAACCGCCGCACCAGCACAACCCACAACAGACGCGGCGCCCCCTGCACAGCAACAGCAACAGCAACAGCAACGCCCTTCGATTTTGTCCCGAATTCTCAGGAAACTCCTCAATGCGGTCTGAACGCGCCCGCCACAACAAGATCATCTTCTCGGGCACCGTCGGCGCCGGCAAGAGCACGGCCATTGCGGCCCTCAGTGACATCCCGCCGGTCAGCACCGAAGCGGTCGCCAGCGACGAAACCGCCAAGCTCAAGCGGACAACCACGGTCGCGATGGACTACGGCGTCCTCAACCTGCCCGACGGCGAGAAGGTCATGCTCTACGGCACGCCGGGGCAGGAACGCTTCAGCTTCATGTGGGACATCCTCTCCGAAGGCGGCATCGGCCTGGTGCTGCTCATCAACAACGCCAACCCCGATCCGCTCGCCGATCTTCAAGGCTACCTCAGCGCCTTCAAGGACTTCATCTCGAGCACCGCCGTGGCAATCGGCGTCACCCACATGGACAGTTCCGAGACCCCGAATCTCGAAAACTACCGGGCCAAGCTCGCCGAGCTCGGGCATCACCCCGTCCCGGCCATCTTCCGGGTCGATGCGCGAAGCCGCGATGACGTGGCGATGCTCGTCAAGGCCCTTCTCTACACCCTTAATCCCGGATTGATCGATGCTTGAGATAATCCCCGGCTCCTACCTCACCGTAACGCCTTACGGTGCCTGGCGGGCCGTTGCCCGCGCCGACGACAGCATCGAGCGGCGCATCCTGCTGGCCATCCTCCGCGAAGCCACGAGCCCGGCCCTCAGCGCCGAACTGGCCCGCACCTGGACCGGCGAGACCAGCACCGAACGCGCCCTCACTCCGCTGCTCAAACTCCAGGAAACGGCCTGCCTCGAAGCGTGGTCCACACCGCGCATGGCGCCGGTCGGCACCCTCGAATCGACCCTGCCGCATCTGCTCGAAACCCTCAGCGACACCGGCCAGGCCGTGCTCGCCGACAACATGGGCTTCTGCCTCGCGATGGCCGGCTACCCCGGCGAGACCGGCGAAGCGCTGGCTGCGGTGGGCGCCGACATCCTGTCCGTCGCCGAACGCCAGTCGGCCGCGCTCTCGAAGCTCGGCGACCACCTGCTCGATGGCTGGGGCAACGTGGACGCCGCCGGCATCAGCGGCCTCAGCTTCTGGCCAATGCACATCGGCCGGACCCGTCTCGCCCTCACCGTCAGCGGGCGCCCGCGCTTCAACCAGAACACCTTTGCCGACTTGGTCTGGGCGCTCTACGTGCGCTACGGCACCATCTAGCCCTCAGCGCTGGCCGCGCGACTCACGCATCTCGCGCATCTGCTCGGCCAGCAGCGCCCGCACCTCCCGCAGGCGCGAGTCCACCGCCGACTGCTCGAAGAAATCCCCGTCGCCGGCTGTCTGGGCGAGCGCAAACTGTTCGGCCGACGCCGCGTAGTTGCCCTGGATCGCGTACACCTCACCCAACGAGCGGTGCTGCCCCAGACGCTTGCCCAGCGCCGCCTCGGCCCGGGCGCGGAATTCCCACAGGGTCGCGTCACCCGCGGTGGTCTGCAACTCGGCCTTCACCGCCGTCAGCGCATCGGCCGCCTTACCGGAGTCGATCAGGGCCTCGATCTCCCCGTACATCAGCCGGTGCGACTGGGGAAAACGCGCCCGCGCCTCACGGAACAGCCGCGCAGCCCCCGCCGGATCGCCATGAGCAATGCGAAGATCACCCTCCAGCCCGTCAATCATCGCCGACAAGGCATTACGCTTGCGCAGCTCGACCATCTCCCGGTCGGCGTCAGCGAGCCGTCGGGTCTGGAGGTAGGCCCGCACCAGGCCATACTGGGCTGCCACCGGAGGGTTGCTGCCCCGGGCGGCCGTCTCGAACTCGGCGATCACTTCCCGCGACGGCTGCCGCCCCACCTTGAGCTTGGCTCGCACCAGCTGGAAATCCAGCGAGTCCGGCACCTGCCGGTAGGGCATCTGGGCAACCCGGTTCTCCATCTCGGTGATCCGGTCGCTCGTCAGCGGGTGGGTGCGCATGTAGGCCGGCGCGTTGTTCTCGTAGAGCCGGGCATTCTTCTGCAGGCGCTCGAAGAACCCGACCATCCCGCGCACGTCGAAGCCCGCGGCAGCCAGATTCTGCACCCCCAGCCGGTCCGCCTCGTTCTCGAAATCCCGCGAATACGAAAGCTGGGTACTCATCCCCGCCGCCATCCCCGCCGAGATCGCCGCCTGGCTCACCTGGGCGCTGGATTTGGCTGCCAGCACCGCCACCAGCAATGAAGCCAGCATCAGCATCCCGGTCTGGCTCTGCTTGCCGAGCATCCGTGCAATGTGGCGCTGGGTGACGTGGGACACCTCGTGGGCCAGCACGCCGGCCAGCTCCGATTCGCTCTGGGCCGCCAAGATCAGGCCGGTATGGACGCCGATGTTGCCGCCGGGCATCGCGAACGCGTTGAGGGTCGGATCATTCACCCCGAAAAACTGGAAAGGCAGCCCCGCGCCAGGCCCCGCCGCCACCAGCCGGTCGCCCAGCCAGTTGAGGTAGTCTTCAACTTCGGAATCGCGCAGGTAAGCCGCATCCTTCCAGCGGATATCGCGCATGATCTGCGCCCCCAGGCGCTGCTCGGCCAGGGGCGAGAGTTCGGAGGATGCAGAATCACCCAGGTCGGGCAGATCGTGGGCGATTCCCTGGGGGATCATCACCACACACAACAGGGCGGCAATCAGACGTTTTTTCACGATGCTATGATAACCGACCCCCTATTTTGGTTTCCCGCCTGATGAGCGACACCTTCACCCATTTCGACGCCCAGGGCCAGGCCCACATGGTGGATGTCTCTGCCAAATCCGAAACCCGCCGCGTCGCCCGTGCCGAGGGCCGGATCGTGATGCAGCCGTCCACCCTCGCCCGCATCCTCGCCGGCGACAACAAGAAAGGCGACGTGATCGGCATCGCCCGGATCGCCGCGATCCAGGGTGCCAAGCGCACCGCCGACCTGATCCCCCTGTGCCATCCGATCCCCCTCACCCGCGTCACCGCCGATTTCGTGGTCGAAGGCGATGACACCATCCGCTGCACCGTCACCGCCGAAACCGTCGGTCGCACCGGCGTCGAGATGGAAGCCCTGACCGCCGTCCAGGTGGGCCTGCTCACCATCTACGACATGTGCAAGGCCGTCGATCGCGGCATGACCATGGAAGGCATCCGCCTGCTCGAGAAGGAAGGCGGCAAGTCCGGGCACTGGAGGGCAGACGCAGCATGAACACCGGCCGTCGCAGCTTTCTTCAGGGTTTCGGCAACGCCGCGCTGCTCGCCGGGCTGGTAGGCGCCGGCGTGCTGAAGCCCACCCGCGCCCTCGCCGTAGACTTCAACCGCAGCGCCTTCGACAGCAAAAACCTAGCCGACACCCTGCGGCTGATCGGCGCCACCGCTGCCGAAGCCAGCCGGGACATCGTCCTCAAGGCACCGGAGATCGCCGAGAACGGCTCGGCGGTACCGATCGAGGTCATCAGCCAGATCCCGGGCACCACGCGCCTGTCGGTGCTGGTGGACAAGAACCCCTTTCCGCTGGCGCTGCAGTTCAACTTCGCGCCGGGCGCCGCCGCGCGCTTCCAGGCAAAGCTGAAGATGGCCGAGAGCTCGCGCCTGCGCATCGTCGCCCTTGCCGGCGGCAAGCATTACACCGTGCTCCGCGAGGTGAAGGTCACCGTCGGCGGTTGCGGCGAATAGGAGTCAATGCGATGCCCGATCCAATCAAGATCCGCGCCACCGTCAAAGGCGACGAAGGCGAAGTCCGGGTGCTGCTGCCGCATCCCATGGAATCCGGCCAGCGCCGCGACGCCGCCGGCCAGCTCATCCCTGCCCACTACATCACCTCGGTCATCGTCAGCCTGAACGGCAAGCCGGTGATTGAAGGCGCGCTCGGCACCGCCGTGTCGGCCAATCCGCTGTTCGCCTTCCAGCTTGCGGGCGTCAAGGCCGGCGACCGCCTCGGCGTGGCGTGGGTGGACAACAAGGGCCAGCGGGGAAGCGCCGAAGGCAGTTTCGCAGCAGGCTGAGTTGTAACCTGGGCGCGCGAGACAGCGCGCCGCCATCGGAATAGAATGGCCCGCGCCTTGAAACAGGCTGCCCCCTGACTACCGATGGCACGACCATGAGCCACGAAATCGAACTCAAGCTGACGCTCCCCCAGAAGGCCCTTCCCGCCCTTCGCCGCCACCCGCTGATCGCCGACGCCCCCCGCGACGGCCGCAGCGTCACCCTCGAAAACACCTACTTCGACACGCCCGAGCTCGAACTGCGCGAGCGCCGGATGGCCGTGCGCACCCGCAAGGCCGGCACCCGCTGGCTCCAGACGGTGAAATGCGCGGCCGAATCCATCGGCGGCCTCTCGTCTCGCCCCGAATGGGAGCAGCCCTACGTGGGCGGCGTGTTCGACTTCTCCGCCATCGACAACGCCGACGTACGCAACCGGCTTGAGGATTACCACCCCCGCCTGGTGCCCGTGTTCAGCACCCGCTTCAAGCGCGAGACCTGCATCCTCACGCCCCGTGACGGCGTCAAGGTGCTGGCGATGATCGACAACGGCGCCATCGAGGTGGGCGAGCACAGCCGGCCCCTGTGTGAGCTGGAGCTCGAACTGGTCGAGGGCGATCCTCAGGCCCTCTACGCGATCGCCCTGGAACTCGCCGAATCCCTGCCGCTGACCCCCGAGAACGTCAGCAAGGCCGAGCGCGGCTACCGCCTGTTCTCCAATCACGCCCTGCGCCCCGCCAAGGCCCGCCCGTCGCGTCTCGCCGCCGAGCAATCGCCGGTGGACGCCTTCCGCATCATCGCCTTCGACTGCCTCGCCCTATGGCAGACCAACGAATCCGGCGCCCGCGAGAGCGACGACCCCGAGTTCATCCACCAGTTGCGCGTAGCCCTGCGCCGCCTGCGCTCTGCGCTGCGGCTGTTCGGCCCGGCTCTGCCCCAGGCGTTTGTCGAGCGCTGGTCCCAGGGCCTCAAGGACGCCGCTGACGGCCTCGGCGCCGCCCGCGATCTCGACGTGATGCTGGCCGAAGTGCTTGGCCCGGTGGCCGAATCCGGGCTTGCCGACGAAGCCACCCAGCGCCTCATCGCAATGGCCGTGGACCGCCGCGATCGCGAGAAGGCCGCCGCCCGGGAACAGCTCCTCGCCGCTAGCCACGGCCGTCAGATGCTGGCCCTGGCCGCCGATCTGATGGCCCTGCAGAGCGATTCTCTGGTCAAGTCGGCCAACCTCACCACCTTCGCCCGCCTGCAGCTCACCCAGCTGCGCAAGCGCGCCCGCAAACGCTACGCCGCCGCCGCGACCGATCTGCACGCCGACAAGCTCCACGAGCTGCGCGTCTCCCTCAAGCGCCTGCGCTACGCCATCGAGTTCCTGCTGCCGCTGCTGCCCGAAAAGGCCACCGTCCGCTTCGCCAACGACCTGGCCGAAGCCCAGGAGATCCTCGGCTACCTCAACGACGAGACCGTCGCCCGCAACCGTCTGAAGGGCTGGGCCGGCAAGGACCCGGAGCTGCGCAGCGGTGCCGCCTTCGTCGCCGGCTGGCACGCCCCGCGCATCGCCCGCCTGCGCAAGAGCGTGCTGCCGTCCCTCGAAGACATCCTGTGGGGCAAGGCCCCGTGGCGGCGATGATGGGTTCATCAGGGCGTAATCTGGACATCGCAGACTTGTCGGCTAATTCAAAGAAAGAGGAGACGACAAGAATGGATCTGCTGCTGTGGCGTCACGCAGAAGCCGTGGACGGCGTGCCCGACAGCACCCGCGAACTCACCGAGCGGGGCATCCGCCAGGCCCACAAGGTGGCCGAATGGCTGGAGAGCCGCCGCCCCAAGAAGCTGCGCGTGCTGGTGAGCCCGACCACCCGCACCCGCCAGACGGCCAGCGCCTTCACCGACAACTTCGAGATCGTGCCCGCCCTCGGCCCGGGCAACGACATCTCCGCGATCCTCGCCGCCTGCGGCTGGCCCGACGCCGGCGGTTCGGTGCTGGTGGTCGGCCATCAGCCCGAGCTCGGCCGCTTGGCCGCCCTGCTGCTGTCCGGCCAGGAGGCCGACTGGACGATCAAGAAAGGCGCCCTGTGGTGGTTCACCAACCGGGTCCGCGAAGGCGAGACCCAGACCGTGCTGCGCACCGTGATGCCCGCCGATCTGGTCTGATCCGGCTACCCCAATAACGAAAAAGCCACCCGAGGGTGGCTTTTTCGTTGCCGTGGAGGCTGCCGGTCAGACCGACATCGCCTTCACGTGCTGGATCACCTCGGCGATGGCCTGCTGGGCAGAGCCGTAAAGCAGCCGGGTGTTGTCCTTGTAGAACAGGGCGTTCTCGATGCCCGAGTAGCCCGTGCCCTTGCCGCGCTTCACGACGATCACGTTCTGGGCGAGATCGGCATTGAGGATCGGCATGCCGTAGATCGGGCTGGACTTGTCGGTACGCGCCGACGGGTTCACCACGTCGTTCGCACCGATCACCAGCGCCACGTCGGCCTGGGCGAAATCGGCGTTGATTTCTTCCAGGTCGAAGATCTTCTCGTAGGGCACGCCGGCCTCGGCCAGCAGCACGTTCATGTGGCCCGGCATCCGGCCCGCGACGGGGTGGATCGCAAAGCTCACCTCAACGCCGGCTTCTTCCAGCAGCTCGGTCATTTCCCACACCTTGTGCTGGGCACCGGCCACCGCCATGCCGTAACCCGGCACGATGATGACCTTACTGGCGTAGCGCATCATCGCCGCCGCATCCATCGCGCCGACTTCCTTCTGCTCGCCCTCGACCGCCTCGCCACCGCCGGCCGCAGCCATCGGCACGAAGAGGATGTTCGAGATCGGGCGGTTCATCGCCTTGGCCATCAGCTGGGTGAGCAGCGTACCGGCCGCGCCGACGACGATACCGGCGATGATCAGCGCCGGAATGCCCATCACGAAGCCTTCAAAGCCGACCGCAAGGCCGGTGAAGGCGTTGAACAGGGAGATCACCACCGGCATGTCCGCGCCGCCGATCGGCAACGTGATGATCACGCCGAGCACCAGCGCCAGGATGAAGAACGCACCCACCAGCATCGGGTCGATGGCCGGGGCGATCACGATCGCCGCGCCCAGGCCCAGGGTTGCCAGGGCCAGGACCACGTTCACCGCGTTCTGGGCCGGCAGCCGGAAGGCCTTCTTCATCACGCCCTGAAGCTTCGCCCAGGCCACGACGGAGCCGGAGAACGACACCGCACCGATCAGCGCGCCCAGGGTGGCCAGCAGCGTGACCACGGTACCGTGCATCTCGCCGCGGGCAAACTCGACCGCCGCGATGGCCGCCGCAGCGCCGCCGCCCATGCCGTTGTAGATCGCCACCATCTGCGGCATGTCGGTCATGGCGACCTTCTTGCCGGAGATCCAGGCCAGCGCACCGCCAATGGCGATGGCGATGACCATCAGGGCGAAGTTGTTCATGCCCGGGGTGAGGAACGTGACCACCGTGGCAAGCACCATGCCGACGCCCGCCCAGATGATCCCCTTGCGCGCCGAAACCGGCGAGCTCATGCCCTTCAAACCGAGGATGAAGAGCACCGCAGCCACGAAGTAGCTCGCGTCAATCAGCCACTTGATCGCCATCAGTTCTTCTCCTTCGACTTGAACATGGCGAGCATGCGTTCGGTCACCACGTAACCGCCGGCCGCGTTGGCAGCGCCCAGCAGCACGGCGACGAAGCCGATGGCCTGCTCCAGCGGCGTCTCGGCCTGGCCGAGGGCGATCATGCCGCCCACCAGCACCACGCCGTGCACAAAGTTGGAACCCGACATCAGCGGGGTGTGCAGGATCACCGGCACACGGGAAATGACCTCGTAACCGGTGAAGGCGGCGAGCATGAAGATATAGAGTGCGACAAATCCGTCCATGATCGTCTCCCGGTTACAGGCCAAGGGCCTGCTTGACGCCGGCGTGGCGCACTTCGCCCGCGTGGGTCAGACAGGCGCCCGCCAGCACCTCGTCTTCCCAGTCCAGGGCCAGGGCCCCGTCCTTGATGAAGGGCGAGATGAAGTTGAAGAGGTTTTTGGCGTACATTTCGGAGGCATGCACCGGCATGCGGCTCGGGATGTTGGTCGGGCCGATGATCAGGGTTTCGCCAACCCAGGTCTTCTCGCCCGCCATCGTGCCGGCCACGTTGCCGCCGGTCTCGGCCGCCATGTCGACGACCACCGAACCCGGCTTCATGCGCGCCACCATCTCGGCGGAGACGATCACCGGCGCCTTCTTGCCCGGGATGGCCGCAGTGGTGATCAGCGCGTCGCACTCGGCGATCGCCTTGCCGAGCTTCTCGGCCTGCTGACGCTTTTCGTCATCGGTGAGCTCACGGGCGTAGCCGCCGGTGCCCGCAGCCGACACGCCGGTGTCAACAAACTTTGCACCCAGAGACTCGATCTGCTCTTTGGTTTCCGGCCGCACGTCGTAGCCCGAGACCATCGCGCCCAGCCGCTTGGCGGTGGCGATCGCCTGCAGGCCCGCCACACCGGCGCCGATCACCAGCACCTTGGCCGGACGGATCGTGCCGGCCGCGTAGGTGAGCATCGGGAAGAACTTGGGGGAATGATCGGCAGCGATCAGCGCGCACTCGTAACCGGCAACGGCGGCCTGGCTCGAGAGCACGTCCATGCTTTGCGCACGGCTGATACGGGGCAACAGTTCCAAAGCGAAACAGGTGATCCCTTTTTGGCGCAACAGTTCGACGCGCTCCTTGCTGGACCACGGCTGCTGCAGCCCGACCAGTACCGAACCGGGCTTGAGCTCGTTCAGGTCATCCATGCTGAGCGGCTGGACCTGCAGCACGACGTCGGCCTTCTTGAGCACCGACGAGGCATCCGCCACCAGCTCGGCCGCGCCGTAATCCTCGTCGCGGTAGTACGCCGATGCGCCGGCACCCGCCTGGAGCAGCAGCGCCGCCCCAAGCCCCTGATACTTTTTGGCCACGTCCGGAACCAGCGCGACACGGCGCTCGCCCGGCGTAAACTCTTTGGTCACACCGATGACCAGAGGCATGGAACCTCCTTATAAGAATTGTTAGGTTTCTGCTATCGTCGTGAGAGGGAATCGACAACGACGGCACACGCTGTTCTACCGTGAAACACCCCAGCCAACCCTGAAAAATCGGGAAAATCACCGGATTCTCGTTAAAGAAGTCGCAATTTTCGGCCATTGAGCAAGATCACGATGAGAAAGTCTAACAAGAAACGTGCCCGCCCAACCCGTAAGTTAGGGTTACCCCCAGGGTCCCTTGTCCATATTGGCGAGATCAAGACCGAAAAGCCCAGCATCACACTCATCGAATACGATTCCCACGGCATCACCGAGACCCGTTTCGAGGACATCGAGCTATCCCGAGCCCATCACGCCACCCGCGAAAAGATGTGGCTGAACGTCTATGGCCTGCACGACCCCGCCGTGATGGCCGAGATCGGCCGCCGCTTCAAGCTGCACCCGCTCGTCCAGGAAGACATCCTCAACACCCAGCAGCGCCCCAAGAGCGACGAATACACCGATTACCTCTTCATCGTCGGCCGCTGCTTCGATTTCGACGCCGAAACCCGCAGCCTGAATTCCGACCAGGTGAGCATCGTGCTCGGGCGCAACTTCGTGCTCACCTTCCAGGAGCGGGCCACCGGCGCCTTCGAGGCCGTGCGGGAGCGCCTGCGCGCGGAGCACGGCGCCATGCGTGCCCACGGCACCGACTACCTCGCCTATGCCATCCTCGACACGCTGGTCGACCGCTATTTCGTGATGCTCGACAACCTGAGCGACATGGCCGAAGACCTCGAGGACGCCGCCCTGACCCGCCCCACCCCGGCGCTCCTTGCCGAGATCAACCGGGTCAAGCACGAGGCGCTCATCCTTCGAAGGGCCGTCTGGCCGCTACGGGAGATCCTCAACACCCTGGCCCGCGCCGACAACGGTTTCTTCAGCGCCGACACCCGGCTCTATCTTCGCGACATCTACGACCACACGGTGCACGTGCTCGAATCGCTCGAATCGGTCCGGGATCTCCTTGCCGACCTGCTGGACATCTATCTCTCCAGCGTCAGCAACCGGCTCAACACCGAAGTGCGGATCCTCACCGTGCTCACCACGCTCTTCATGCCCGCCACGCTGATCGCCGGCATCTTCGGAATGAACTTCCACGAGATGCCCCTACTCGACAAGCCCGATGGTTTCTGGGTCGCGCTCAGCATGATGGTGGGCGCCGCGGCGCTGATGGCCGCATCGTTCTGGCGTCGCAACTGGCTGAGAACCCGCTGACGCCCGGCACGCATCCACCGACACAAAAAGAAAAGGGGCCAACGCGGCCCCTTTCATCATCCGCCCAGCCGGGGGAAATCACCCCGCGCCGGTGGCTTCTGGACAACCTCGACGAGCTTGACGATGGCCAGCGAGATGTTGTCGCCGCCACCCTTTGCCCGCTGGCGGGCGAGCTCGATCAGCGTCGAGGCCGCGTCCCGCGGGGATTGGGAGTCGAGGATCTGCCCCATCTCGTCTTCGGGGATGTAGGCCCACAGACCATCCGAGCACAGCAGGAAAGCATCGCCCCCCACCAGTGGCGACGCATGGCCGATATCGACCCGCGGCTCACGCTCGGACCCCAGGCAGGACAGCAGCACGTTGCGGTTGGGGTGGCGCAGCGCGCCGTCGGCGTCGAGCCGGCCTTTGCGGACGAGCTCTTCGACCAGGGAATGGTCGACGCTGCGCGTCACCAGTTCACCGCGACGGAAATGATAGAAACGGGAATCCCCGCAATGGGCCCAGTCCGCCCGATCGGGCTGCATCATGAAGACCACCGCAGTGCTGTGGGGGTCCTGCTCGCTGGTGAAGCGGGTCAGCTTGATGACGATATGCGCTTCATCGATGACGCTGCGCAGCAGATCAGGGGCACTTTCCGATGCCGGCGCGTAGGCTTCGAAGTTCTGCTTGGCCTTCAGCACGACCTGCTCGGCCGCCATGGCACCGCCAGAGTGCCCGCCCATGCCGTCGGCCAGCACCGCCATCAGCGTGCCCTTGCGAGTCGGATGAGCGAAGACGGCCGCCCGATCCTGCTGCTCGGTACGGTCGCCCGTATGCTTCGCCACGCAGGCCTCGGCCTGATAGCGCTTCTTGGAGCTCACCGAATCGGGAGCGGAAAGGGACGATAGCGTTGGATTCAGCATGTAACTCGAACGATCAGCACGAGACGAACTCATCGAAAACACGCCACGCGCCTGCACATCGGCACGGCTCGGGCGAACACCGACGACGAAAACCGGGCAAACAAGACTCCGCACTGACTCACAAGATCACTCAGCCCAACAGGCAGACAACTGACATTCACGAAGTTTAACCGTTTATCTCTTTAGTAATAAAGGCGACGTTTCGCTTTCAGACTACCGGTGTGACTTTTTCATCGATCAATTCAATCCAATGTCGTATGGGCAGCGAGACCGCTGTTGCCAGGTGCTCGATGCAGCCGACATTGGCAGAAACGATGCAGTCGGCACCGTATTCTTGCAAGGCTGACACCTTCCCGTCACGCAGTTCACTGGCCAATTTGGGTTGCAGCAGCGAATACGTGCCCGCCGACCCGCAGCACAAATGGGAATCCCGCACCGGGACGAGCTCAAAGCCTGCTGCGGAAAGCAGGCTTTCGACCATGCCGCGGACCTTCAGACCGTGTTGCAAACTGCATGGCGCATGAAAAGCCAGGCGGCCAGCCTTGCCCTGCGTCCGGGATGACTCGAGCAAGGATGTCAGCGTCTTCATCTCGGCGGCGAGCACCTCGGCCACGTCACGGCTCATCGCGGCCACCTTCTCGGCCCTGGCGGCATAGGCCGGATCGTGCCGGAGCAGGTATCCGTACTCCTTCACCTGCACGCCGCAGCCCGACGCCGTGACGACGATCGCCTCGACCTGGCCGGACTCGATGGCCGGCCACCAGGCGTCGATGTTCCGCCGCGCCTCGTCGCGCCCGCCAGCCTGATCGTGAAGGTGATAGCGGACGGCGCCGCAGCACCCGGCCCGCTCCGCCTCGACGAGCGAAATCCCCAGCCGGTCGAGCACCCGGGCGGTGGCGGCGTTGATCACCGGACGCATGGACGGCTGGACGCAACCCGCCAGCGCAATCATCCGCCGGGCGTGCCGCGGCGCCGGCCATGGCCCTGCGGCCCCGGCGGCCGGAACCTTCTCGGCGATCACCCGCGGCAGCAGCGGCTTGAACATCCGCCCAAGCCCCAGCGCCGAGCCGAACAGGCCGGTGTTTGGCACAAACTCCCGCAGCGCGGCGCGCTTCAGCTTGTCGGCGCCGGTCCGCGGCACCTGCTGTTCGACGATGTGGCGGCCGATGTCGGCCAGCCGGCCGTACTGCACGCCGGAGGGGCAGGTCGTCTCGCAGGAGCGGCAGGTCAGGCAGCGATCCAGATGCAGGCGCGTCTTCTCGGTGGCGCGCTCGCCTTCGAGCACCTGCTTGATGAGGTAGATGCGCCCCCGAGGGCCATCCAGTTCGTCGCCCAACAGCTGGTAAGTCGGGCAGGTGGCGGTGCAGAACCCGCAATGCACGCACTTGCGCAGGATCTCCTCGGCCTCGCGGCCTTCGGGCGTGTCGCGGATGAAATCGGCGAGATGGGTCTGCATCGCTCAGAACTCCGGATGAAGGCGACCGGGATTGAAGATCCCAGCCGGGTCGAAGGCCTGCTTGAGATTGCGCTGCAGCGCCTGCATCGGCGCAGGCAGCGGGTGGAAGACATCGCTTCGTCCCGCGCCACCGCGGAACAGCGTGGCGTGGCCGCCAAGGGCTGCCGCACGGGCGCGGATCTCGGCCACCGGCGCATCCGAGCGCAGCCAGCGCTGGGCGCCGCCCCACTCCACCAGCTGCTCGCCGGGCAACGCCACGGCCAGCGCGTCGCTGGGCACCGAGAGCCGCCACAGGGGCAGCCCGTCACCGAAGAACGCATCCCGATGATCCCGCAGGCCACGCCACAGGGCCGCCGCGGTGGCTTCCGCCAGCCGCTCGCCGCCAAGACGCGCAACGGCCGCATCCACCGCCGCACTGGCGCCGGAGAGCCGCAGATGCAGCACACCACCTCGCCAGACGCTGGCCGACACCGGCAGGGGCTGGCCGGCCCACACGTTGAGCTGATGCAGCGCCGCCGCTTCGTCCAGCTCGAAACGCAGGGTGGCCTCGGCCACCGGCCGGGGCAGCACCTTCAGCGACACCTCGGCGATCAGCCCCAGCGTGCCGAGGCTGCCCGCCAGGAAACGCGAGACGTCGTAGCCCGCCACGTTCTTCATCACCTCGCCGCCAAAGCGCAGCACGTCGCCGCGCCCGTCGATGAGGGTGGCGCCGAGCACGAAATCCCGCACGCCGCCCACGGCAGCCCGCCGCGGCCCGGCAAGGCCCGCCGCCACGCAGCCGCCCACGGTGCCGCCTTCGGCAAAATGCGGCGGTTCGAAGGCCAGCATCTGGTTCTCGACCGCCAGTGCGGCTTCCAGATCGGCCAGCGGCGTGCCGGCGCGGACGCTCACGACCAGCTCGCTCGGCGCGTAATTGACGATACCCCGACAGGCGCCAGTGACGATGGGCTCACCCACCTCCGGCCCGCCGTAAAACGCCTTGGTGCCGCCGCCACGGATGCACAGGGGCTGGCGGCTCGCCGCCGCAGCGCGGATGCGCTCACTCCACGCCTGAATCAGCTCGCTCACGCTTTCCTCCCTCCTTGTTGCGCCGCTCGGCCAGCCGGCCCGCGGTGCGCAGCCCCATCCAGGTGCCGATCAGCGACAGCACCGGAACAGCGACGAACAGAAACTGCAGCCATCCTTCGGGAATCGTTTCCATCAGAAGCGCGGCAGATCCGGATGAGCCTGGGCCACGTTCCCTCCCATCCGCTCGCGACCGTATTCAGCGCAGCGGTTGAGGGTCGGGATAGCCTTGCCCGGGTTGAGCAGCCCCTGTGGATCAAACGCGGCCTTCACGCGGTGGAAGGCATTGATCGCCGGCGTCGCGAACTGGCTGCACATCTGGTTGATCTTCTCGATACCCACGCCGTGCTCGCCGGTGATCGTGCCGCCCAGCGCCACGGAGAGTTCCAGGATCTCCGCCCCGAAGGCTTCGGCCGTGTGCTGGTCGCCGGGTTTGTTGGCGTCGAAGAGGATCAGGGGGTGCAGGTTGCCGTCGCCCGCGTGAAACACGTTGATGCAGCGCATCGAATACTTCTTTTCCATCTGCTGGATGGCCTTCAGCATCTCGCCCAGGCGCTTGCGGGGAATGGTGCCGTCCATGCAGTAATAATCCGGCGAGATCCGCCCCGCCGCCGGAAACGCTGCCTTGCGACCGGCCCAGAAACGCAGCCGCTCGGCCTCGTCGCGGGACACACGCACCTCCGTCGCACCGCTGGCTTCGAGGATGGCACGGACTCGGGATATTTCTTCGGCGACTTCCTCCGGCGTGCCATCGGATTCGCACAGCAGGATCGCCTCGGCATCCAGCGGATAGCCCGCATGCACGAACTCCTCGACCGCCGCCGTGGCCGGCTGGTCCATCATCTCCAGCCCGGCCGGGATGATGCCCGCGGCGATCACCGCAGCCACCGCGTCGCCGGCCTTCACCACGTCGTCAAAGGCGGCCAGCACACACTGGGCGAGCTGCGGCTTTGGGGTCAGCTTGACGGTCACTTCGGTGACCACCGCCAGCATGCCTTCCGATCCGGTGACCAGCGGCAGCAGGTCGTAACCCGGCGTATCCAGCGCGAGGCTGCCGAACTCGACGATCTCCCCGGCGATGGTCACACCGCGCACCTTGAGCAGATTGTGGATCGTCAGCCCGTACTTGAGGCAATGCACGCCGCCCGAGTTCTCGGCCACGTTGCCGCCGATGGTGCAGGCGATCTGCGACGACGGATCGGGCGCGTAATAAAGGCCGAAGGGCGCCGCGGCTTCCGAGATCGCCAGGTTGCGCACGCCCGGCTGCACCACTGCCCGGCGGGCGTGGGCGTCGATCCGGATGATCTTCTTGAAGCGCGCCAGCGACAGCACCAACCCGAACTTGTGCGGCTGCGCCCCACCCGAAAGCCCGGTGCCCGCGCCCCGCGCCACCACCGGCACGCCCTGGGCGGCGCAGATCTTCAGGATCTCCACCACCTGCGCCTCGGTTTCGGGCAGCGCCACCACCATCGGCACCTGACGCAGCGCCGACATGCCGTCGCACTCGTAGGGCCGCAGGTCTTCAAGGTCGTGAAGCAGGCTGGCGGATGGCAGCACCCGCGACAGGGCCGAGACCAGCCGCGTCTTGTCCACCGTTGAGAAGTCGCGCTCGGCGACGCTGAAATCGGGTAGATCGGCCGGCTCGCCCATCAGGTCTCCTCCTCGTTGTTCGGTCCGCTCACGCGGGGCGACAGCATCACGCCCAGGCGCCCCGCGGCGCTGACGATGTGCCTTTCGGCCGCCGCCCGGGCCGCAGCGGGATCGCCCGCCGCGATGGCCTCGAACAGCGCCCGGTGTTCGTTCTGGGATGCCTGCGCCAGCCCCCCATCCCGGCCGTCGCGGCTCCAGGTGGGCTGGCGGGAGCCGGAGAACTCCTGGCTCACGAATTCGATGAAACGATGGATCAGCGGGTTGCCGCTCGCAGCCGCCACGGCGCAGTGAAAGGCGTCGTCAGCGCCGGCCCCGTCGCCCGAATCCGCCACGCTCTCCATGGCCACGTCCATCGCGGCCAGCGCCTCGCCGATCTGCGTAAGGCTTTCCGGGGTATGCCGCACGGCGGCCCGTTCGGCCGCGGCCGCTTCGACGATCAGGCGCAGTTCGAACACATCCCGGGCGTCGTGGGCACTTGCCGGCAAGCCGGCGTTCATCCGGAAGGCCGCTGCACCGGGGCGCGTGGCAACAAACACCCCGGAACCCTGACGGCTCTCCACCAGCCCCTCGGCCTTCAGCCGTGCCACCGCCTCGCGCACCACGGCCCGGCTCACCGCAAACTGGGCACCCAGCTGAGCTTCCGTCGGCAAGCGCTCGCCCGGCTTCAGCGCCCCGCTGCGGATGCGCTTTTCCAGCGCCGATCCGACGGCATCGGAAAGGCGCTGGGGGCGGTTGATCTGATGGAAGCGGGTCGCGGCCATTGGTCAGCTTGTCTGACAAGTTCGGCGCAGTCTAAGAGAGCCGGGACGCCCCTGTAAAGGGGCGCGGGCCATGTCGATCAACGCAGGGCCGGCGGCGTCGAGAAACCACCCAGCGCGGGCTCCAGCCGTGCCGCCGCAGCCAGCAAGGCGTCATCACCCCAGCGCCGGCCGACCAGCTGCACACCCACCGGAAGCCCGTCCTCGACACCCGCCGGAAGCGCCGCCACCGGGCTGCCGCTGAGGGAGAACGGCACCGTCAGCCCGATGGTCGCCTCCAGGTAGGGCAGCCGCTGGCCCGAAACCGTCAGCCGGGGAGGCCGGTCGAAAGGCCCGAGGGGCTGCCCGGGATAGGCAACGGTGCTTGCCACCGGGCACACCAGCGCATCCACATCGGCCAGCGCGGCTTCCAGTTGCCGGATCCACTGATCCCGTCGATCGAGCGCCCGGTTGTACGCCCGCATGTCGAAGCGCAAGCCGCGGGAGATCGCGCGCATCAACTGTTCCGAAGGAGGCAGCAGATGCCGCAGCACCAGAAACGCATGCCGCTGCCAGCCTGGCATGCCCAGCCCGATCTCGGCGCCAGCGATGAGCCCGAAGATCTCTCGCAGTTCCGCCGGATCGATTCCCGCCACGGAGCCGCGACGAAGCACATGGCCGGCGGCAGACAACGTCTCCGGCAGCCGCGCGAACACGGCCCGGGTCCGCTCGCACAGGGGCAGCCCCCAGTCGTCCCACAGCAGCAGGCGCAGCGGACGGCCATCATCGCGGAGCGACGCCCCGACCACCGGAAGCGCTGGCACCTCGATGTCGATCCCGTCGGGCCCGGCCATCACGGCAAGGCCAAGCTGAAGATCAGCCACCGAGCGCCCTAGCGCGCCAAACGACAACATCCGCCGCACACTGCGCACGCCGCCCAGATGTTCCGGCAGGTGCGGGATGTGGCCGGTGCGCGGAATGCGGTTTTCGGTGGCCTTGAAACCGCTCACCCCGCAGTAGGCCGCCGGAATCCGGATCGACCCGGCCAGATCGCTGCCGGCCTCCAGCAGTGAGAAGCCCGCAGCCACGGCGACTGCCGCGCCGCCCGAGCTGCCGCCCGGCGTCAGGGCCGGGTTCCAGGGATTGCGCGTGAGCCCGAAGAGCGGGCTCCAGCAATGGGGCGCGCCGGCCAGCTCCGGCAGGTTGCTCTTGCCGACGATCACCGCCCCGGCCGCCCTCAGGCGAGCCACCACGGTCGCGTCCCGATCCGGCACGTACTCCTTCAGCGGCTTGAAGCTCGCCGTCGTCCGCAGGCCACGCGTCTCGAACGCGTCCTTGATCGACACCGGCACACCCAGCAGTGGCGGCAGATCCCCGCCCGCGGCGCGCTTCCGGTCGGCGGCTTTCGCGGCGGCCCGCGCGCCAGCCTCATCGAGGGTGACCAAAGCATTGAGGCCCGGATTGAAGCGGGCAATCCGCGCCAGACATGCATCCAGCAAGGTTTCGGCAGACAGGCGCCCTTCACGGATGTCACGGGCAGCCTCTGACGCGGTGAGCGTGTCGAGCTGGATCTCGGACATCACGCCCCCTCGCTGGCAGATGTGGCAGGACAATCAGAAAAAGACGGCAGGCGTGGTCGAGTCATGGCGTGGGCAGGCTGAGTGGATGGAAGACGTCAGCCTGCCCGCGCGCCGCCCGGCGGTATTGAACCCAGACGACATGCCAGCCCGAGAAATCAGAAACCGGAAGGCCCGAAATGCCGTGCCCGCATCACCGGGTCGATGCGATAGGGCCAGAACGCCGGATCGTCGCCCGCCACGCCCGCCAGCAGGCCGGCGGGCGAATGTCCCGTGAAACGGCGCACGTCCCGGCACAGATGGGCCTGATCCGCATATCCCGCGGCCACCGCAATTTCCGCCCAGCCGTCGGCTGGCCTCATCGCCGCCCCCAGGGCCAGCAGCAGGCGGCTGCAGCGCAATTGCTGGCGATAACTCCGCAGCGGCTGGCCATAACTTTCCCGAAAGCGCCGTTCGAACTGCCGCTGACCAAGACCGAACTGCGCCGCCAGCGCCGCGCCGGGAAGGGACAGCAGCGAAGGGGGCACCCACAGGTCGGCGCGATCGCCGGCACCGCACCGCAGCGCCTCCAGCAGCCCCCACAGCCGAGGGAGATCGACCTGCATCGCAGCGGCGGGCGCCAGGCCGTCAACAAAACGCGCCAGCAATCCGCGGCCGGCGCCATCCAGCACCTCCGCCAGATCGACCGCCTCTTCCATCAGCGCCCCGGCCGGCATGCCGAACAGCGCGCCCACCCCGCCGGGCAGGAGTGACAGGGTGACGATCCGGGTGCCCGCCTCGGCCCGGGCGTCGCGGGGGCCGCGCGTCCCGCCACACAACGCCAGCCGGGGAAGCGGCACCTCCACGCCATCGCGCAGCACCACGATGCCGCCCTGCACGATGACCAGCAGCACCGGATGCAGCGCCGCCGGCAGGATGTAACGACCGCCGGGCAGATGCGTGACCAACGCGCTGCGCACGCAGTCGGCAAGCCCTGGCGACGGAAGATGTATCCCGTCCGGCAGCATCCTTCCGCCGCTCAAACCATCCACTCGAAGGAATCCTCCGTCGGCCCGGTGGGCACGTATTCGCAGCCGATCCAGCCTTCGTAACCGATGGCCTTGAGGTGCCGGAACAGGAAGGGAAAGTTGATCTCGCCGGTGCCCGGCTGATGGCGGCCGGGGTTGTCGGCCAGCTGGATGTGGCCGATGCGCGGCAGCGCCGATTCGAGCGTGCGGGCCAGGTCGCCCTCCATCACCTGAGCGTGGTAGATGTCGTACTGGAGACCCTGGTTCGGCCGGTCGGCCGCATCGAGCACCGCCAGCGCCGGTGCGGTGCGGTCGATCAGGAAACCCGGCGTGTCGCGGGTGTTGAGGGGTTCCATCAGCACCTGCCGCCCGGCGGGCGCGAAGGCGTCGGCCGCATGGCGCAGGTTGTCCACCAGCGTGGCGCAGAGCAGCGCCTCGTCCACGCCATCGGGGCGCCGCCCGGCGAGGCAATTCACCCGCGGGCAGGCCAGCGCCTCGGCGTAGCGGGCGGCCAGTTCGACCCCCTCACGAAACTCGGCGACCCGATCCGGCAGGCAGGCGATGCCCCGCTCGCCCGCGGCCCAGTCGCCGGCCGGAAAGTTGAACAGCACCACCTCGACCGCCGCCCGGTGCGCCGCATCGACGACCTCATCCACCGGGAAGGCGTAGGGAAAGTGGAACTCGACCGCCTTGAAACCATTGGCCGCCGCGGCGGCAAAACGATCAAGAAAAGGCCGGTCGAGGAACAGGAAGGACAGGTTGGCAGAGAAGCGCAGCATCGGAAAACCTCCTGGATCAGCATCCAAACGGGGGAAACACCAGCCCGGAGCGGCCCAAAACGACCACATCACGAAAAGCCAGCCATTCGTTGGGTTATCATGCGCGACTTGAACCCGATAATCCAAGCCCCACCAATGATCCGCAAACTGCTGCGCCGGGTTTTCCGCCGCGCCGCACCCGCCAACGCCCTTCCCGAACCTGCCGTGATTCCCGTCAGCCGCCATGGCGTCCGCCGGGAGCAGATTTCCCCCGCCGCCAACAAGGTCTGCACGGTGCTGCAGGAAGCCGGCCACAAGGCCTACGTCGTGGGCGGCGCGGTGCGCGACATCATCGTCGGCCAGACGCCTAAGGATTTCGACGTGGCCACCAGCGCCACGCCCGAAGAAGTCCGCGCCCTGTTCCGCCGCTCGCGGATCATCGGCCGCCGCTTCAAGATCGTCCACGTGATGAGCGGCCCGGAGACCATCGAAGTCTCCACCTTCCGCGCCATGCAGGACGCCGAATCCACCGAGACCGACGAGCACGGCCGCGTGCTGCGCGACAACGTGTTCGGCAGCATGGCCGAAGACGCCACCCGCCGCGACTTCACCGTCAACGCGCTGTACTACAACCCGACCGACGAAACCGTCATCGACTACCACCACGGCGTGGCCGATCTCCAGCAAAAAACGCTGCGCATGATCGGCGACCCGCGCGTGCGCTACCGCGAAGATCCGGTGCGCATGCTCCGCGCCGCCCGCCTGGGCGCCAAGCTCGGCCTGTCCATCGACCCGGCCGCCCGTGCGCCGATCCGCGAGATGGCCGAACTCCTCGAAAACGTGCCGCCGGCGCGTCTCTTCGACGAGATGCTCAAGCTGCTGATGTCCGGCCACGCTGTCAAGTGCCTGCGCCAGCTGCGCGAGGAAGGCCTGCACCACGGCCTGCTGCCGCTGCTGGATGTGATCCTCGAACAGCCGTTGGGAGAACGCTTCGTGTGGCTGTCGCTGGAGAACACCGACGATCGCGTCCGTCAGGGCAAGCCCGTGTCTCCCGGCTTCCTGTTCGCCACCCTGCTGTGGCACGAGGTGCTGGCCGACTGGGAAGCCCGCAAGGCCGACGGCGCCCATTCGCAGCCCGCGCTCTTCGACGCGATGGACGCGGTGCTCGACAAGCAATCCGGCAAACTCGCCATCACCCGCCGCATCGCCGGCGACATCAAGGAAATCTGGGCCCTCCAGCCGCGCTTCGAAAAGCGCGCCGGCAAGACGCCCTACCGCCTGCTCGAGCAACCGCGTTATCGCGCCGGCTGGGATTTCCTGCGCCTGCGCGCCCAGTCGGGCGAGATTCCGATGGAGCTTCCCGACTGGTGGGACGCCTTCGCCGACGCCAACCCGGACTCCCGCGAGTCCATGCTCGTCCCCGACAAGGCCGGCACCGCCAAGAAACGCCGTCGTCGTCGCAAGCCCTCGGGCTCAGGCAGCAACCCGCCGGCCGACGCATGAGCAGCGCAGTGCCCGCGCGCACCCGCGCCTACGTGGCGCTGGGCGCCAACATCGGCGAGCCGGTCCGCCATCTGCGGGCTGCCGTCGTCGACCTCGACACCCTGCCGGGCACCACCGTCGTCGCCCGTTCGTCCCTGTATCGCAGCGCGCCGGTCGGGCTGGTGGATCAGCCTGATTTCATCAACGCGGTGGTGTCCGTCGACACCACCCTTGAGCCGCTCGATCTGCTCTACGCCCTCCTCGCCATCGAAGCCCGTCACGGCCGGGTGCGCAGCGTGCCCAACGCCCCGCGCACGCTCGATCTCGATCTGCTGCTCCACGGCGACACGACGATGACCAGCCCGGAGCTCACCCTGCCCCACCCGCGCATGCACGAACGCGCCTTCGTGCTGCTGCCCCTCGTCGAGATCGCCCCGGACGTCGTTCTTCCCGGCCTCGGCCCGGCGCAGGATTTCGTCCCCAGTGTGGCCAGCCAGGAAATCTCCCGCAGCGAGCCGATGTAATGCCGATCTGGGCCCAGACCAGCCTGCTGCTGGCCGCCTCGAATGTCTTCATGACCTTCGCGTGGTACGGCCACCTGAAGAATCTCGCCACCTATCCGTGGTACATCGCAGCCTTCGTTAGCTGGGGCATCGCGCTGTTCGAGTACCTCCTGCAGGTGCCGGCCAACCGCATCGGCGCCCAGGAACTCAATCTCGCCCAGCTGAAGATCATGCAGGAGGTGATCACCCTCACGGTGTTCGTCCCCTTCGCCGTTTTCTACATGCAGCAACCCCTCAAGCTTGACTATCTGTGGGCGGCCCTGTGTATCCTAGGCGCCGTGTACTTCATCTTCCGCGCCTGAAAGGCGGAGACACCCCATGTTCGATAAAGCGCGCTACATCGTCGTCGAAGGCCCCATCGGTGCTGGCAAGACGACTCTCGCGAAGCGCCTCGCCGCGCGCATCAACGCCGATCTGCTGCTCGAAAACCCGGCAGCCAATCCGTTTCTGGGCCGTTTCTACCAGAACATGGAACGCTGGGGCCTGCCCACCCAGATCGCCTTCCTGTTCCAGCGCAGCGAACAGCTCGCCGCCTTCGATCACGCCCACGATCCCTTCCGGCGCATCGTCTCCGACTTCCTGATCGACAAGGACCCGCTCTTCGCCGAGCTCAACCTCGCGGAAGACGAGCTCCAGCTCTACCGCCAGCTCTACGACCGCCTGAAGCCCAGCGTGCGCAAGCCCGATCTGGTGATCTACCTGCAGGCCCAACCCGACATTCTGATCGACCGGGTGCGCCGCCGCGGCGTCGAATCCGAGCGCAAGATCAGCGAAGCCTACCTGCAGCGCGTGGCCGAGCGCTACGCCACCTTCTTCCACCATTACGATGCGGCGCCGCTGTTCATCGTGAACGCCGAATCCCTCAATCCCGTCGACAAGGACGAGGATTTCGAGCTGCTGTATTCCCGCCTGCAGGCCATGCGCAGCTACCGGGAATTTTTCGGCTACGCCGGCTGACGCCCCGACGCCACCACCCGCCATCTCCCGACCTTTCGCACCCGACGCCCGCTTGTGCCGCGCACAAGTTTGGGGTTAACTGCCGCCGCGAGGAGGAACCGTCATGAGCTATCTGCAGGACAACACCAAACCCGTCACCCTTTTCGAGCTCGGCAAGATGCGCGCCGAAGGCCGCAAGATCGTCATGCTCACCGGCTACGACGCCAGCTTCGCGGCGCTCCTCGAACGCTGCGGCGTCGATGTGATCTTGGTGGGTGATTCCCTGGGCAATGTGCTTCAGGGCCAGAAGACCACCCTGCCGGTCACCCTCGAGCAGATGGCTTACCACACCGAATGCGTCAGCCGCGGCGCCAACCGCACCTTCGTCGTCACCGACATGCCCTTCGGCAGCTATGCCGAGAGCCCCGAGCAGGCCATGCGCAACGCCGTCCGCCTGATGGCCGCCGGCGCCCAGATGGTCAAGCTCGAAGGCGGCGCCTTCATGGCCGAAACCGTGCGTTTCCTGGTCGAGCGCGGCGTGCCGGTGTGTGCCCACATCGGCCTCACCCCCCAGTCGGTGCATCAGCTGGGCGGCTACCGGGTGCAAGGCAAGAGCGATGCCGGCGCCGCCGTGCTGAAGGCCGACGCCCTGGCGCTCGAACAGGCCGGCGCGGCCCTCGTGGTGATGGAGATGGTGCCCTCGCAGCTCGCCGCCGACATCACCAACAGCCTCAACACCATGGCCACCATCGGCATCGGCGCAGGCGTGGATTGCCACGGCCAGGTACTGGTGCTGCACGACCTGATCGGCGTCTTCCCGGGCAAGCGTCCGCGCTTCGCCAAGAACTTCATGGAAGGCGCGTCGAGCATCGACGAAGCCGTCACCCGCTACGTGACCGACGTGCGCGAGTCGCGCTTCCCCGGCCCCGAACACAGCTACTGATCCCGCCATGCAGATCCATCCGACCATCGCCGGCCTGCGCGCCGCCCTCGCCGCCAACCCGACCGCCCGCGTCGCCTTCGTGCCCACCATGGGCAACCTGCACGACGGCCACATCTCGCTGATGCGCCAGGCCCGCGAGCACGCCGACATCGTGGTGGCGAGCATCTTCGTGAACCGCCTGCAGTTCGGCCCTAACGAAGACTTCGACAAGTACCCGCGCACCTTCCAGAACGATTGCGCGCGCCTCACCCAGGCCGGCGTCGATCACCTTTTCGCCCCCGACGAGAAGGAGATGTACCCCGAGCCCCAGCGCTACCACGTCGAGCCCAACCCGGCCCACACCGACATCCTCGACGGCGCCGCCCGGCCCGGCCACTTCCGCGGTATGGCCACGGTGGTGCTCAAGCTGTTCAACATCGTCCAGCCCCAGGTGGCGCTGTTCGGCAAGAAGGATTACCAGCAGCTGATGATCATCACCAACATGGTCCGGGAATTCGCCCTGCCCATCGAGATCATCCGCGGCGAAACCAGCCGCGCCGACGACGGCCTCGCCCTGTCGTCCCGCAACGGGTACCTGACGCCAGAGCAGCGCGCCGAAGCCCCGCGCCTGCAACGCCAGCTCAAGTGGATCCGCGAACGCATCAATGCCGGCGAGCACGATTTCCTGCGCCTCGAAACCGAGGCCGTGGCCGAGCTCGCTGCCCACGGCTGGCAGCCCGACTACATCTCGATCCGCCGCCGCAGCGACCTGCACCCGCCCAAGGATGCCGCCGATGGCCCGCTGGTCGTGCTGGGCGCCGCCAAACTCGGTGCCACCCGCCTGATCGACAACCTCGAAATCTGAGCCCCGCGCCGGCGGCACACACCGCCGGCCGCGCGCCCCACCATGCACATCCCGGGACACGCCGACTTTGGAGCCCGCATGCCAGACGGGCTGACCCGCACTGCACGCCTACTGTTCTGGCTGGCCCTGGTGGCGATCGTCGGGCTCAACCTGTTCAACGTCGGCCAGCCGATCCTCGAGCAGCACGGCTTCCGCCAGACCCAGACCGCCCTCACCGCCCACTACCTGCAGCTCGAGGGCTTCTCGCTGCGCTACCCGACGCCGGTGGTCGGCGAGCCCTGGTCGATCCCCTTCGAGTTTCCGATCTACCAGCAACTCGTCGCCACCGCCGCCAGCATCCTCGGCACGCCCCTCACCGCCACCGGCCGGGTCATCAACCTGATCTTCGTGCTGCTGTGCTGCATCCCGCTGCGCTGCGGCCTGCGCCGGCTGAAGGTCGATCCGGCCGCCATCGACTTCTCCCTCGCACTTTTCCTCACCTCGCCGATCTACCTCTTCTGGGCGGGCACCTTCATGATCGAAGGCGCAGCCCTGTGCTTCACGCTGGCCTTCCTGTACTACGCGCTCAAGGTTTTCCAGCGGGACGTGAGCAACCGGGATTTCGTCTTTCTCGGCCTCTTCCTCGGCCTCGCGCTGCTCCAGAAGATCACCACCGTCGCAGCCGTGCTGGCCCTCTTCGGCCTCGCCGCCGGCTATCTCGTGCTGATCCGCCGGCAGGCCGCGCCCGTCCCCGGCTTCGTGATCAAGCTGGCGGTGAGCGTGCTGATTCCGGTGATCCTCGGCGTGGCATGGGTGAAGTTCTCGGACGCGGTGAAGCTGGACAACCCCATCGGCGCCCTGCTCACCTCGGCCAAGCTCTCCGCCTGGAACTACGGCACGCTGGAGCAGCGCCTGTCCGGTGATTTCTGGGGCAAGGTGGTGTTCAACCGCAATATCAAGAAGGCAGCGTTCAACGTCATCGGCCTGCTGTTCGTGATCGCCGCGTTTGTCGTGGTGCGCGACCGGATCGCCCGGCGTGTCATCGCCGCTAGCCTGGCGCTGTTCGTGCTGCCATTCCTGCTGTTCACCAACCTGCACGCCATCCACAACTACTACCAGACGGCCAACTCGGTGTTCCTGTCGGTGGCGGTCGGCGTGGCGGTGATTTACGTCCTGCGTGAGCGCCAGTGGGGCCGCAGGGCGATGGGTGTCGGCGTGCTCGTCGCCTTCATCGCCTCCAACGCGGTGTTCTTCCACAACAACTACTTCGACCTCAAGCGGATGACCTTCACCGGCGGCGAGCGAACCCTCGCCGTCGCCAGCTATGTCAAAGCCCACACGCCTGTCGACAAACCGGTGATCTGGTACGGCTTCGACTGGTCCAGCGAGCCCGCCTTCTATTCCGAGCGGCGCTCCCTCACCGTGCCGGATTGGGAGCGGCTGGAGCTCGATGTGCTCGAAAACCCCGGCCGCTTCCTGCGCAGCGCACCATCGGCCATCGTGCTGTGCCCCACGCCGCGGCACGACGCCGAGCTCGCCCGGGGCATCGCCGAGCGCTACCCGCAGGCCCGGACGGCCGTGGTTACCGACTGCCGCATCCACCTGCTCTGACCCGACGCCGAAAATGAATCGGGGCCGATCCGCCCAGCGGACCGGCCCCGACTGCTATCCACCGCCGCCTCAGGCTGCGTGATGGAATCGCGCGATCAGCAGCGCCTCGGCGCCGGTTTCCCGCCGCCGGATCTGCCCGAAATTCTCGGCCAGCTCTTCGCACTGGCGGATGTCCTCGATCAGGAAGTGCCGCAGGCGCACGCACAGCGCCAGCTCGCTCACCGCCGGCTCGACCACGCAGGCCGTGCGGATCGCATGGACGACTTCCGGATAGACCGGGTCCTTCGCCAGCAGCCCGGCCAGCCGGATGCGCACATGGTGCGCAACAGGCGAGCCCGCAGGCGACCGTTTGAGGGCGTGGATGACCTGCAGCGCGCCGCGACGGGCATCCCGGTGATGGCCGAGGGCCTGGTCGTTGGCGATGCGGCCGATCGACACCATCCACTCGGTAGGAATCGATTTATCTGCCCCCGAACGGGAACGCACAAACTGCCAGGCGGCCAGCATCAGCACCAGCAGCCCGGTGCACGTGATCAGCGTGGTGTCCATGATGAGCCTCCTGCAAATGAGTTCTTACGCTCAAAGGTTAGAAGGCGTCCGAGGCCGCCGTTGCCGATTACTTCACGCTCTCCCGAGGACATCCCAACGGCAAGGGGTGAAAATCACGCGACTGCGAAATCGGTCACATTCTCATCTATGCATCCGCAGCGCGGATCAGGACTCCCGCAGCGCGCTGACGATGTTCATCCGGGCCGCCCGGGCCGCCGGCATGAAACCACCCACCAGCCCCATCCCGAGGGCGAAGAGCAGCGTCTTGACGGCTATGGGCAGAGTCAGCCGGAAGCTGAAGGCCAGCTCGGAAAACGACTGCCAGTTCATCGTCGAGATGGTGAACACCTGCATCAGCGACGCCGCCGCCAGGCCGGCAAGCCCGCCCAGTAGCGACAGAAGCAGGCTCTCGACCATGAAGGCGAGCAGCACGCTCGACTTGCGAAAGCCCAGCGCCCGCAGGGTGCCGATCTCGCCGGTTCGGCTGGCCACCGCCGCGTACATGGTGATCGCCGCGCCGATCACCGCGCCCACCGAGAAGATCACCGACAGGGTGAGCCCCAGGATGTTGATGAAGTTCGCCAGCATCGCCGACTGGTCGGCGTAGAAGGTGCGCTCCAGCTTGGCTTCGAGGGTCAGCCGCGGGTCGTCCTCCAGCGTCCGCCGGGCATCGGCAAACGCCGACGCATCCGCCAGCCGGAACACCACCGACGAAAACGCATTGCGGCGGAAAGTCTGCAGCAGCTGATCGGCGTCGCCCCAGATCTCGGAATCGAAGCCGCTCTTGCCCGCATCGAAGACGCCCACCACCCGCCAGTCGCGCCCGCCGAAGCGCACCGGATCGCCCAGGCCCATGCCCCGGAAGCGCGACGCGATGCTGCTGCCCACGATGATCTCGTTGGAGCCCGGCGCAAACATCCGCCCCTCGGCAATCCGCAGCTGCGGCCGGAGCAGCGCCCCCGCCTGCCCCACACCGCGGATGATGACGTTGGCCAGCTTCTCCGAATCGCGCTTGGCGAGCGTGATGAGCACCACCGTCTCCTTCGACACCAGCGGCACGCCACCGCCGCCGCGGGCGATCTGCGGCAGGCTCTCGATCAGCGCCGCCTGGCCGCGCTCGATCACGCTCTGGACTTCGGTCTCGGAGCCCTTGCGGATCACCACCACGTTGTCCGGCTGGCCGGTTTCCACCAATGTCTCCTTGAGGCCCTGATCGAGCATCAGCACCGCCGCAAACACGAACACCACCAGCGCCATGCCACCGGCCGTGAGCGCCGTGGTGAGCCGCCGGGCCCACAGGTTGCGCAGGCTGTAGGAGAACGGGATCACCTTCATGCCACCGCCCTCAAGCCATCCACGATCGCCAGCCGGGCCACCCGGCGCATGGGCAGCAGCGCGGCCACCACGCCCACCGTGAGCGCGCAGCCGGCCTGAAGCAGCACGGTGGCCTGGGAGACGTTGAACACAGGAAACAACGTGCCCATTTTTGCCGCAAAGGCTGTGGCCACCGGAAAGGTCAGCCCGATCCCGATCAGCCCGCCGGCGCCCGCCAGCATCAGGCTCTCGCCGCAGATCATCGCCGCCACGAAGCCCGGCGAGAACCCCAGCGCCTTCAGGGTGGCGTACTCGGCGGTGCGCTCCCGGGCGGTCATCGCCATGGTGTTGGCCATCACCGCCATGATGATGAAGATCACCAGATACGACACGATGCGGATCGCCACCACAATGGCCTCGGTCATCGCCACGAAGCCCAGCTGGAAGGCCTTCTCGGTCTCGGTGAGCGTCTCGGCGCGGGAATTGACGAACTCCGCGTCGATGGCCCGGGACACCGCCGCCACCTGGTCGGCACCGGTCACTTCGGCGATGAACACCCCCACGTTGTTGGCCCGGCCGGGCATCTTCGCCTTGACCACCTCGTTGAGGTAGGCCCAGTGGAGGAACATCTGGGATTGATCGGTGCCCTTCTTCGCACCGTCGTAGATGCCGCGCACCACGAAATCCCAGTTGCCGGCGTAGATCGTGCCCTTCAGCGTCAGGGTGTCGCCGACCTTGAAACCGTAGGTGTCGGCCAGCTTGCGCCCAACGATGCAGCCCTTGCGATCCCGCAGGAAATCCCGCATCTGCGCCTCGGGCACCACGAACTCCGGGTACAGCCGGAAGTAGCTCTCCCCATCCACCGCAAACTGGGCAAAGAAGTTCTTCGGCTCCTTGTAGATGCCGCCAAACCAGTTCGCCCAGCTCAGGTCGCGCACGCCGTCCACGGCGCGGATCTTGTCCTTGTAGGTGAGCGGCAGCGGAAACACCAGCGAGATCGAGCTGCGGGTGATCAGCCGGTTGGCAGCAGCCCCTTCCGCCCCCGCGTACCACGCGTCTACCACCGTACCAAGCAGGCCGAAGGCAAGGATCGCCACCACCATGCCCAGCACCGTCAGCCCGGAGCGCAGCCGATGCCGCCAGGCGTTGCGGAAGATCAGCCTGAAAAAGCTACCCGACATGCCGGCGGCCTGACATCAGATTGCATGAAAACCCGGACGCCCTATTGCGCTCTTGCGATCCAGCCCCCAAGCTATACACTTTCAACGGGCGGCGACGCAGCGCCGTCCTGCGCCTGGAAACCAATAACGAGGAGGGACTCAGACAATGGCTGCAACGGTTCAACAAATTCTCCAGACCAAAGGCAACGCGAGCTACGCCGTCACCCCCGACACCACCGTGCTGCAGGCCCTCCAGCTGATGGCCGAGCGCAACATCAGCGCCGTGCTGGTGATGGAAGGCGAGCGCCTCGCAGGGATCTTCACCGAGCGCGATTACGCCCGCAAGGTGGTGCTCAAGGGCCTCGCCTCGAAAGACACCAAGGTCGGCGACCTGATGACGCCCAACGTGCTCACCGTGTCGCCGAACCACACCATCGACGAATGCATGTGCATCATCACCAACAACCATGTGCGCCACCTGCCGGTGGTCGATCACGGCAAGGTTGTCGGCCTCATCAGCATCGGCGATGCGGTCAAGTCGGTGATGGAACAGCAGCAGGCCACCATCGACCAGCTCTCCGGCTACATCTCCGGCGGCCTGAGCACCTGACACGCCCTGGCCCCGGCCAGCAAAAACCCCGTCCTGCTCCAGCACGACGGGGTTTTTGCTGATGGCGCCGGCGCAGCCCATCATCGCGGGCGGACGACCTCGCGCACCGACAGCTCGCCTTTTTCCAGATGCATGATCGCGTGGGCGGCCTCGGCCGCCCGCTGGTCGTGGGTCACCATCACGATGGTCTTGCCCACCTCGTCGTTGAGGCGTTGCAGCAGCCGCAGCACTTCGGTGGCCGAATCCCGGTCGAGATCGCCCGTGGGCTCGTCGGCGACGATCAGGGTCGGGTCCGACACCAACGCCCGGGCGATCGCCACCCGCTGCTGCTGGCCACCAGACAACTCGTTGGGGGTGTGATCCATCCGGTCGGCCAGCCCCACCATCTCCAGCGCGAACTCCGCCCGGGCACGCCGCTCGCGGCCGCTGAGGCCGGTCAGGAGCAGCGGCAGCTCCACGTTTTCGCGGGCGTCGAGCACCGGCATCAGGTTGTAGAACTGGAAGATGAAGCCGATGTTCTTCGCCCGCCAATCGGCCAGATCGGCCTCGTCGAGGCACGTGATGTCCTCACCGGCCACGATCAGCTCGCCACTGTCCGCCCGGTCGATGCCAGCGATCAGGTTGAGCAGCGTGCTCTTGCCCGAGCCGGACGGCCCCATCAGCGCCAGGAACTCCCCCGCCGCGATGTCGAAGCTGATCCCCGCCAGCACCGGCACCAGCTGGTTGCCCCGGCGATAGCGCTTGTGCACGTCGCACAGACGCACCAGCGGATCAGACGACGCGCTCATGGGCGAAGTCACTTGCCAACACTCACCGCTGCGCCATCCCGCAGCGACGCCGGCGGACGCAGCACCAGCCGCTCGCCCGGCTTCACCCCGCTCACCTCGACCAGATCGCCGATCTTCGCGCCCGTCGTCACTGGCACCCGCGTGGCCACGCCACCCGCCACCCGGAACACCGCCGCACCGCCTTCGGCCTGGACGACCGCCTCGCCGTGCACCGCCGTGCGCGCCTTGCGCTGCTCGGGCGATAGGGGTTCGGCCAGAAAAGCCACCTTGGCGCTCATCTCCGGCAGCACCCGAGGGTCGGGGTCGAGGAAGCGAATCTTAGTCATCACGCTGGCCTTGGTGCGGTCGACGGTGGGCACCAGCCGCGACACCTCGCCCCGGAAGCGAAGCTCGGGAAACGCGTCGAGCTGGATCTCGCAGGGCTGGCCCGGCTTGATGCGGGCGATGTTGGATTCCGACACATCGGCCTCGACTTCCAGCGTGCTCATGTCGGCCATGCTCACGACCGCGCCCTTGCTGTCGGCGGCGGCCGAGAGATTGGTGATCAAATCGCCCACGTTGGCGTTCTTGACCAGCACCACACCATCGAAGGGCGCGCGGATCTCGGTCTGCCCTACCGCCACGCTGGCCGCCAGCCGGCCGGCCTCGGCCGCCCGCTCGGCCGCCTGGGCCGAACCCAGCGCCGCCCGGGCCTTGAGCGCCCGCGCCTCAGCCTGATCCACCTGGGCCTGGGCGATGAAGTTGCGCGCCTTGAGATCCCGCGCCCGGCCCAGGGCCAGCTCGGCATCCCGCAGCTCTGCCCGCGCCTGCCCGATGTTGGCCCGGGCCACCCCCACATTGGCATCGGCCTGCTGCAACTGGGCGGACACGTCGCGCTGTTCAAGCCGGGCGATGAGTTCACCGGCCTTGACCACCGAGCCTTCCCGCACACCCAGCCATTCGAGCCGGCCGGTAGCCTTGGAACCCACCGCCGCCTTGCGCTGGGCCACCACGTAGCCGGTGGCGTTGAGAAGCGTCACGCCCTGGTAGGGCCAGGCTTCACCCACCGTCACGGTCTCGACGTCGACAGGGGCGTTCATCCGCCCGAAAACGGCCAGCCCGCCCGCCAGCACGATGGCGAGCCCGCCCAGCACCCAGCGTTTGCTGAGGCGCCGGGGCGGTCGGGTGGCCTGACGGTCGATGCGCAGACGGGAGAGATCGGTTTCGCTCATGGCGAGGCAGTCGGAAGAAGGAATGACCCGCGCATTCTAACCCGTGGTCTCGGGCGCAAAGCGCACCACGACCGCCAGGCCGGCACCGCCGTCGGCCCGGCTCAGGCCATCTTCGAAGGCCAGCGTGGCGCCAGTGATCTCCGCAATTCGGCCGACGATGGACAGGCCCAGCCCGCAGCCTTCGGCCTCGACCGCCGAGCCCCGGGCGAAACGGGTGAGCATCTGGGCCCGCTCGGCCGCCGGAATGCCCGGCCCATCGTCAGCCACCCGCAGGCAGCGCGAGCAGGCATCCAGCGACACCACCACCCGCCCGCCTTCGGGCGAGTAGCGCAGGGCGTTATCCACCAGATTGCGCAGCAGCACCTCCAGCCACCAGCGATTGCCACTTAGGGCGAAGGACGCCGGCGCCTCCAGCGCCAGGGTCTGGCCGCGGCGAAGGGCCTGGGGGGTGAGCACCGAGCACACGCCTTCGGCGAGTTCAGCCAGATCGAAGCGATCCATCGCCCCCCGCCCCGCGTCCGGATCGAGCCGGGCCAGCGTGAGCAGCTGCTCGACCAGATGGCTCATCCGGTCCACGCCCGTGGCCACCTGTTCCAGCGCGTGCTTGCGGGTCGCCTCGTCGCCAGCCCGGGCGGCCACCTGGGCCTGGATCTTCAGCGCGGCCAGCGGCGTGCGCAGCTCGTGGGCGGCGTCGGCGGTAAAGCGCCGCTCGTTGTCGAGCACCTCGCTGACCCGCCCCACCAGGGCGTCGATGGAAGTGACCAGTGGCGCGATCTCCGCCGGCAGCGGGCCCGGCACCTGCACCGGCGCCAGCCGCCGCGGGTCCAGCCCGCCCACCGCATCGGCGGTGGCGCTCACCGGCCGCAGCGCCCGCCCAACCACCGCCCAGATCCCCAGCGCCATCAGCGGCAGACCGATGCAGATCGACAGCAGCAGATGCAGCGCGAAGGTGCCCGCCAGCCGGTAGCGCGCGCCGTGGTTCTGGCCGACGATGACCCGATAGCCGCTGTGGTCGTGGTCGATGGTGAAGAAGCGCCACAGCTCGCCTTCCAGGTCGTGCTCGTCGAAACCCGGCGCGGAGGCCACTGGCTCGAACGGCATCTCCGACGAGCGCACCAGCAGCTGCCAGGCGCCGCCGTCATCCCGCTTCCAGGCCTGAAAGGCCACCGGCAGCTGGTAGGCATGCTGGTGCTCGGCCATCTCGCCGGCCACCAGCGGGTTGCCGGTGGCCACGATGGCGAGCAGGGTTTCGGCCACCTGCACCATCTGGGCGTCGAACAGCGAGTCGGCCTCGGCATGGGCGGTGCGGAAGGCCAGCATCGCCGTTAGCCCCCAGAACAGCGCGAGCACGCCGATCAGCAGCGCCACCAGGCGCCGGCGCAGGGAATAGACCGCCCGCGTCGCGCTCACCGGGGCGCCTCGTCCACCATGTAGCCCACCCCGCGCACGGTGCGGATCAAATCGGCGCCGAGCTTTTTGCGCAGGTGATGGATGTGCACCTCCAGCGCGTTGCTGCCCACCGCCTCGCCCCAGGCGTAGAGCTGCTCATCCAGCACCCGGCGGGTGAGCACCCGGCCGGCAGCATCGAGGAGCATCTGGAGGAGATCGAACTCCCGGCTGGTGAGCACCACCGGCTCGCCCCGCAGGGTGACGCTGCGTGCCGCCGGATCGAGCACCACGTCGCCGTGGCGCAGACTGGCCTCGGCCCGGCCCCGGGCACGACGCGCCAGCGCCCGCAGGCGGGCGGCCAGCTCGTCCAGGTCGAAGGGCTTGACCACGTAGTCGTCGGCACCCAGATCGAGGCAGCGCACCTTGTCGGCCACCTGATCCCGCGCCGTGAGCACCAGCACTGGTACCGCATTGCCCGCGCCACGCAGGGCCGACAGCACCGACAGGCCATCGCGCCGCGGCAGGCCCAGGTCGAGCACGATGGCGGCGAAGCTCTCCGCGGCAACGGCAGCCAGCGCGGCTTCGCCGTCCCGCACCCAGTCGACGGCGAAACCCGCCGCGCACAGGCCGGCCTTCACGCCGTCGCCCAGCAGGCGGTCGTCCTCAACCAGCAGGATGCGCATCGGTTCAGAAGGCCTTGATGTAGCTCACGCCGGTGGGCCCGAGCAGCCAGTTGCCGGTGCGCACGCCCACGTAGGCGCCCACGGCGTTCCAGCCCATGTCCTTCCAGGAGAAGCGGTTGCAGTCCTGCCCGGCGTCGTAGAGCTCCTTGGCAAGGCCGGGGATCAGGGCGAGGCCGACGGCCGTCGCGGTGTCGTCGGTGAGCCGCGAGGCGCCCGCGCCGAGGGCGGCCGACACACCAAAATGGGCGGCCTTGTCGCTGCCGCTCCAGCTGTCGTGATAGGGGCCGCAGGCATGGGCCGGCGCGGCAAGGCTGGCAAGCAGGGCAAGGCAGGACAGGTTCTTCAAGGAGGTGCTCCGAAAGTTATGCATCGCGCGAATGATACGTAAGCCGGCGCCGCAGTGGTCGCGCTTCGGGCGGCTCGTGTCAGAATTCGGAAAGTTGATGGCTTGGAGAACACCTCATGAAAAGCGTTCGCGTCTGGGATCTGCCGCTGCGGATCTTCCACTGGCTGCTGGCCGCGGCCGTGGCCGCCGCGGTGGTCAGCGGCCAGATCGGCGGCAACCTGATGACCTGGCACGGGCGGATCGGCATCCTGATCGCCGGCCTCATCGGCTTTCGCCTCGCCTGGGGCCTGGTGGGCTCGACCCACTCGCGCTTCGCCAGCTTCGTGCGTGGCCCCGGCGCGATCCTCGCCTACCTGCGCGGCGACTGGCGCGGGCTGGGCCACAATCCCCTCGGCGCCCTGTCGGTGCTGGGGCTGATCGGCGTGGTCGGGCTGCAGACCGCCGGCGGCTTGTTCGGCAACGACGACATCGCCTTCCAGGGGCCGCTCTACAACCTCGTTTCCAAGGAAACCAGCGACTGGATCACCGGACTGCACCGCAAGGGCTTCTGGCTCGTCGGCCTGCTGGTGGCGCTGCATCTGGCGGCGATCGCGTTCTACACGCGGGTCAAGAAGGAATCGCTGGTGGCGCCGATGCTCACCGGCCGGAAGGAAGTCGGCCCCCATGAACGTGGTACCGAGCCCACCGGTGGCGGCCCCGTCGCGCTGATCTTCGCGCTGGCCGTGGGATGCGCTGCGGCGTGGCTCGCCACTGGCGTCTGGCAGCCACCTCCGCCGCCAGCACCAGCGGCCGCGCCTGCCTGGTGACGGATGTAAAAAGGGGCAGCCCGCAAGCTGCCCCTTCTGCTTTCCGGCTAGCGGAAAACGCTCATTCGTCCTTGCGGAACTTGTCGTGACAGGCCTTGCAGGATTCGCCGGTCTTGCCGAACTGGGCCTTGATCGCGGCGGCGTCGCCGGTGGCGGCGACTTTCTGGAGTTCGTTTGCCTCCTTGACGAAGGCCACGGCGAGCTTGCGCACCTCGTCCTGCTGCTGGAAGAACTCCGGCTTCACGCGGGTCTTCTGGTTGCCCACATCCTTGTCGGTGCCCGGGCCATACAGCGCGCCCATGCCGGAGTTGGCGATCGCGGCGATGGCGTTGGCCGCGCCGGCCACCTGATCCTTGTTGAAGCTGCCCGGGTTGTCGATGGTCTGGGCCTTGATCTTGCCCATGTTCCAGGACATGAAGCTGTAACCGGCCTTGCGGTACTTGATCTGGTCTTCCGGCTTCATCTGGGCGCTGGCACCCGCGGCAAGGCCCAAGGCGACAACGGCAAACACCAGTTTGTTGATCTTCATCTGGCTACTCCCTTTGTAAGTTGAGGTGGATGGGGTGGGCGGATTATTCCACAAGAACGCCGTGGTCATCGCCACCGGCGGCAGCTCACAGCGGCCGCTTGACGGTCAGCCCACCGCGGATCTGGCCCTTCTCGTAGCCAAACGCGGTGTCGTGGGGGTAGCTCTTGGCGAGCTGGCTCTTCAGGCTGGCCTCGATCTTGTCGGGCGCGCCGTGGCACTTCAGGCACACGTCGCCCACCGGCACCGCGCGGATGTAGCGGTAGATCTGCTTGCCGTTCTCGGTGACGATCTCGCCGGCTTCCAGGGTTTCGATCTTCTCGCCGTTGGCCGCGCGGATGTTGAAATCGGCCAGCTGGCGGGCTTCCCACACGTCCGGCGTGCCACGCTCGGGGTTGCGGGTGCGCAGGCTCACGCGGCGCATGTCCCAGCCGGTCTTGGCGGATTGCTCCTTCAGAAGCAGCGGGGCCTTTTCCTTGCAGACCGGGATGGCCTCGATGGCGCCTTTCTCGGCCACGGTTTCCTGCATCATCGCCACCACCTTGGGCAGCACGGGCAAGGCGTTCTTGCGGGTATCGGCCTTCAGCGCGTCGAGATCCTGGGCGTGGACGGCACCAGCAAGGACAGCGAGGGTCGAGGCAACGACGAACGAGCGACGGAACATGGGCGACTCCTTAAATCAGATTTCTCTAATATACAGGATATGTGCGCGTTTCAGCCACGATGATTTCGCCACATCCGTAGCGCGTGGACAACCAGGCCACCCGCCACCAGCACGACGAGAGCCCCCTCCTCCACCTCCTTGAACGCCGGCAGCATCCGCTCGAGCACCTCACCAAAGGCATAGCCCGCCCCGCCGACCGCACCCGCCCAGATGCCGGCACCCAGGAAATTGAGCGCAAGGAAACGGTACGTCGGCACGCCGCTCCAGCCCATCAGCACCGGGCCGGCAACCCGCACGCCGACCATGAAGCGCACGCCCAGCACGAGCGCGTCCTGATGGGCCCGGATCATCGCCTGGACGCGCGGCACAAGCCGGCGGATCGACGCAAACCGATCGATCAGCGTCGCCCCATTCCGCCGCCCCAGCCAGAACCAGCACTGATCGCCAGCAAAGCTCGACACCAGCGCGACCGCCATCACCCACGGCAGGTCGAGCATCCCCCGATGGGCGGCGTAGCCCGCCATCAGCAGCACGGTTTCCCCTTCGAGCACACACCCGACCGCCACCGCCAGATAGCCGTAGTGGGCAACAAGATCACTGAGTGTCATGAGATATCGAAAAAGGCGCTGGCGCTAAATGGGCAAGGGCCAGATCAAGGGCGCCGTGCAAGGAAACTTATCGCATCCCCGGGACCACAAAGAGTGTACCCGGGTTCAGAAAATCCGCCACGTGGCCCGGGCCGGCATTTTCCTGCCGCCTTCGGGCAGATCCAGTGCAACACCACCCAGGAGCCCCCAGATGGAAGCCCAGACCCACACCATGACCAATCTCTTCGCCCAGCTCGGTCTGCCCGACGACACGGCCTCGATTGACGCGTTCATCACGGCCCATGCGCCCCTTCCCCACGACAAGCGTCTGGCCGACGCCGATTTCTGGACGCCCGCCCAGGCGGCCTTCCTGCGCGCCGAGCTGGCCGAGGATGCCGACTGGAGCGCCGTGGTGGATACCCTCGACGCCCGCCTGCGCCACGGCTGATCAGGCCACCAGCAGAAAGCGGCCCGGATCGACGCCCCAGCGGTCCGGCGCCTCGGCCGACACGATGCGGTCACCGCCACCGCTGCCGAGTCGCCGCGAGAGGTCCACGACCTCAGGCTTGATGTAGCCGTTGGAGCGGGTGCTGAAGAACACCCGCAGTCGCGGCGTGAGCAGGTTGGATTCATTCTGCTCGATCACCACCCCGAGCCGTCCGGACTCCAGCCGCACCAGGCTGCCGACCGGGTAGATCCCCACGCAGCGCATGAAGGCCTGCAGCAGCTTCTGGTCGAAGTGCGCGGCGCTCCATTCCCACATCTTGCGCAGACCCTCGGCGGCCGGCATTCCCTTGTGGTAGCAACGGTCGGCGGTGATGGCGTCGTACACATCCACGATGGCCGCCATCCGCGCCATGCTTGAGATCGCATCGCCGGCCAGACGATCGGGGTAGCCGCTGCCGTCCAGCCGCTCGTGGTGGTGGCGCGTGATGTCCAGCGGCACCGGGCCGATGCCCGGCGTCTCCACCAGCGTGGCGTGGCCGTCGCCCGGGTGGCGCTTGATGAGCTCGAACTCCGCATCGGTCAGCCGGCCCGGCTTGTTGAGCACCTCGTCCGGCACCTTCATCTTGCCGATATCGTGGAGCAGCCCGCCGATCCCGCCCTGCCGCAGGTCATCCCCCTCCAGCCCGAGTGACCGCCCGAAGGCGATCATCAGCGTGCATACGCTCACCGAGTGCAGGAAGGTGTAGTCGTCCTTGTTCTTGATGCCGATGAGCCCCATCAGCGCGCCGCCGTTACGCAGCACCGAGCCCGTGATCGCCTCGACGACCGGCTCGGCATCCTCGAGCGACACCGCCTTGCCCAGCCGCACATCGCTCATCATCGAGCGCACCACCCGATGGGCCTGGTCGTGCACCTTGCGGGCGCGCTGGATTTCCTCGTGGACCGAAACCCGCATCGGCACATCGACGGGCGTCGCCAGCGCGGCGACGATCTCCTGCTCGACCGCCGCCCGCACTTCGGCGGCGGGCACCGCGTCCTGGTCGTCCAGGCCCCGTTCGGTATCGATATAGACGTGCTCGACGCCGGACTCGACGATACGCCGCAGATCGTCGTCGCCGTCGAGCCGGAAACGTGAGCGCCAGAATGGATGGGACATCCAGTCGCCGCAGAACTCGTGAATGAACATGCCAGGCCGGAGCCGGGCCACCGCAATTTTTTTCAGCATCAGGGGCGAACATCTGGAATAGCTACCCGGGATGTATCGGCACCGGACGCCCCGTCTTGAACTGGTGTTCGTGACGGATTCCCACACCCAGCCACCGGCGCGTAAATATTCGCCGGCTATAATGCCGACTCTTTTAGCATCGAAAACTCTATCGTTCCATGGACATCATCCTGCTCCTCAAGGCGCTGATCCTCGGCGTGGTCGAAGGCCTGACCGAATTCCTGCCGATCTCCAGCACCGGTCACCTGATCCTCGCCGGCGACCTGCTGAACTTCAACGACGACCGGGGCAAGCTGTTCGAAATCGTCATCCAGTCCGGCGCGATCCTTGCGGTGGTGTGGGAATACCGCGCGCGCCTCGCCGCCACCTTCGCCGGCCTTGGCCGCGTGCGTGAGGCCAACCGGCTGGTGCTCAACCTGTTCATTGCATTCCTGCCCCTCGCGGTGCTGGGCCTCGCCTTCGGCAAGGCCATCAAGGCCCACCTGTTCGCCCCGATCCCGGTGGCCACCGCCTTCATCGTCGGCGCCTTCGTCATCCTGTGGGCCGAGCGCAAGAATCACACCGTGCGGATCGAAACGGTGGATGAAATGCGCCCGATGGACGCCGTGAAGATGGGCATCGCCCAGGCCTTCGCGCTGATCCCCGGCACCTCCCGCTCGGGCTCCACGATCATCGGCGGCATGCTGTTCGGACTGTCCCGCAAGGCCGCCACCGAGTTCTCGTTCTTCCTGGCCATCCCCACCCTGGGCGTCGCCACGGTCTATCAGGTCTACAAGGAGCGTGCGCTCCTCAACGCCGACGACCTGGGCATGTGGATCGTCGGCTTCATCTCGGCCTTCATCTCCGCCTTCCTTTGCGTGCGCTGGCTGCTGCGCTACATCTCCAGCCACGACTTCGTGCCCTTCGCCTGGTATCGCATCGCCTTCGGCATCGTCGTGCTGGCCACCTGGCATTTTGGCCTCGTCGAATGGACGGCCCACTGATCGACCCCGCAGCCGTCGGCCCGTGGCGGGTCACCACCCGCCACACCGACCTGCACGACACCCGGCGGGCGCGCACCCTGCCGATCAAGCTCTACCTGCCCGACACGCCCGCGCCCCGCGGGCTGATCCTGTTCTCCCACGGGCTCGGCGGCTCCCGCGAGGGCGGCAGCGCATGGCTCGGCCACTGGGCCAGCCACGGCTATTTGTTGCTGGCAATGCAACACCCGGGCTCGGATTGTTCCATTCTTCGCAACAATTCGCCCCAGTCGCTGCGCAGCGCCTTCAAGGCGGCGATGAACCCGGAGGAGCTCACCCACCGGGTGGATGACTTCCGTTTCGTCCTCGAGCGCATCGGCCGCGACGCCAGCCTGCCCGATGCCATCCACAACGCCAGCGCCATCGGCCTCGCCGGGCATTCCTTCGGCGCCGTCACGGTGCAGCTGATGGCCGGCGAGCGGCGTCCCACCCAGCCGCCCCATCCGCTCGACCCGCGGGTCCGCGCCGTGCTCGCCTTCAGCCCGTCGGCCCGCCAGGCGGATACCGGCCCCAGCCTCGACCATCGCTTCGGCCAGATCCACCTGCCCTTTCTCAGCATCACCGGCAGTCGCGACGACGGCATGGGCCTGTCCGACATCACCGCCGCCAACCGCGAGGTGCCCTACCGCCACATGCCCGCCGACGGCGGCAAATACTTGCTGGTATTTGCCGGCGGCAACCACCTGGATTTCGCCGGCGAGGCCAGCGACGCAGAAGGCGCGATGTTCCGCATCCGCCGCGAACCCGCCGCCTTCCGCCCCCACATCCTCGCTGCCAGCACGGTTTTCTGGCACGCTCACCTGGCCGGTGATGCCGCAGCCCGGCACTGGCTCACCGACGACTTCCCCGCCCGCCTGCGGCCCGACGACCGCTTCGAACACAAATGATCATCTACCTCCACGGCTTCCGCTCCGGCCCGCAAAGCTGGAAATCCCGCAGCCTCAAGGCCCGCATGGATCAGCTCGGCCTCGGCGACGCCTTCTGGGGCGGGCAGCTGCCGGTCTCGGCCCACGAAGCCATGGCCCTTGCGGAAGCACAGATCGCCCGCTGCAGCACGCCGCCCACGCTGGTCGGCAGCAGCCTCGGCGGCTACTACGCCACCTGCCTCGCCGAGCGCCACGGGCTCAAGGCCGTGCTGGTGAATCCCGCCGTGCTGGCGCCCCTGTCGCTGTCCGCCTACATCGGCACCCAGACCCACATGTACACCGGCGAGGCCTTCGATTTCACCCTCGATCACGTGGAGCAGCTGCGCGCCATTGAACCCGCAGCCATCACGCTGCCCGAGCGCTACTGGCTGATGGTCGAGACCGGCGACGAGGTGCTCGACTACCGCCACGCGGTGGCCCGCTACCCCGGCGCCCGGCAGACGGTGCTACCCGGCGGCGACCACAGCTTCACGCAATGGGACAAGTACCTTGACCTAATTCTCCAATTTGCCGGACTGCTGAAATGAGCACCGATTTCGACGCCCGCCGCTTCAAGGCCCTGGAGCGCAGCGGCTTCAACCGCATCGCCGCCCGTTACGCCGACGGCGCCCCGCTGCGCGCGGGCCTGCAGGCCGCGCTGCTCAAGGCCGCCGGTCTGGCTCCGGGTGAAAAGGTGCTCGATCTCGCCGCCGGCCCCGGCCTGCTGGCCCGCGACGCCGCCCGGCGGGTGCTCCCCGACGGCTGGGTGCTCGCCAGCGACATCGCCGAGAACATGCTCGTCGAAGGGCAGCAACGGGCCACCGCCGAAGGCCTGCCCGATCTCCTCGCCGCGGCCTGCGACGCCGAGCACCTGGCCTTTGCCGATGCCAGCGTGGATGTGGCGTTGATCGGCCTGGGCCTGTTCATCTTTCCCGATCCAGCCAAGGCGCTGGCCGAGCTTCACCGGGTGCTCCGTCCGGGTGGACGCATCGCACTGTCGGTGTGGGGCCCGCGGGATGCCGTGCCGCTCATCGCCCGCGCCCAGGATTGCATCGCCCGCCTGCTGCCGCCGCCCAAGGTGGCCCGGCCGACGGTGTTCCGGCTGGGCGAGCACGAGGTGCTCACCACGCTGTTGGGCGAGGCTGGTTTTGGCGACGTGAGCATCACGCCGCACACCTTCGCCTGCCGCTTCGACAGCGCCGACGATTACTGGCAGGCCTTTCTTGATCTGGCCGGCGGCGCGGCGGAATCGCTGTCGCGCCTGCCCGATGCGATGCAGGCCAGGCTGCGCGCCGCGGTGGCCGACGACCTCGCCAGCCACCGGGACGGCGACGGCTACGTGCTCGACTACACCGTGCTGGTCGCCACCGCCCGGCGTTAGTCCGCCGCCGGCTCCGCCGACTTCACCACGCCAAAGCGCGCCAGGGTGCGCTCCCGCGCCTTGGCGTGATCGACGATGGGGGCCGGGTAATCCTTGCCGATCTCGCAGCCGGCCAGCTTCTGGTCGATGGGCGGCATGGTCCACGGGGCGTGGATGAACTTGTCCGGCACCTTGGCCAGCTCCGGCAGGTAGCGCCGGATGAAGCTGCCGTCCGGGTCGAATTTCTCGGACTGGTTGACCGGATTGAAGATGCGGAAATACGGCTGGGCATCACAGCCGGTGGACGCCGCCCACTGCCAGCCACCGTTGTTGGCCGACAGATCGAAATCGTTGAGCTCGTCGGCAAAGTACTTTTCACCCAGCCGCCAGTCGATGCCCAGATCCTTCGTCAAAAACGACGCCACCACCATCCGCAGCCGGTTGTGCATGTAGCCGCTGTGGGCAATCTGGCGCATCGCCGCGTCGACGATCGGGTAGCCGGTGCGCGCCTCGCACCAGGCGGCAAACAGATCCGGCGCGTCATCCCAGCGCACCCGGTCGTACTCCGGCCGGAAGCTCGCGCCCACCACATGCGGGTTGTGCCACAGGATCTGGAAATAGAAATCCCGCCAGATCAGCTCCGACAACCAGGTGTCCGCGCCCTCGCCGCCCCGCGCATGGGCCAGCCGGGCCAGCTCGCGGATCGACACGGTGCCGAAGCGCAGATGCACCGACAGGTAAGACACGCCCTTGCTGGCCGGGAAATCCCGCCGCGCCTTGTAGCGGTCGATGCGGCGCACGAAGTCGTCGATCAGCTTGCGCCCACCCGCCATGCCCGGCGTGATGCCGACTTCCTGCAGGTTGGTCGGCTCGAAGCCCATCTCGGCGAGTGACGGGATCGACTCGCCCGCCGGCAGCGGTGCCAGATGGGCGGCGTATTTTTCGACCGGATAGGCCTTCAGATGAAAATCGGTGAGCGCCGCCAGCCAGGCCCGCTTGTAGGGCGTGAATACCGAGAACGGCGTCGCGCTCTTGGTGAGCACCTCACTCTTCTCGAAGATCACCTGATCCTTGAAGCTTTCGAAGGCGATGCCCTGCACGCGCAGCCGCTCGGCCACGTCCTCGTCGCGGGCAATGGCAGCGGGCTCGTAATCGCCGTTGGCCAGCACCGCCGTCACCCTCAGCGACGCCGCCAGCGCCGGGATCACGTCCCGCGCCGCGCCGTGGCGGACGATCAGCCCGCCGCCTTTTTCCCGTAGCGCGGCATCGAGCTCGACAACGCTGGCGTGGATGAACTCCACCCGCCGGTCGGCCCGCTTTGGCAGCACGTCGAGGATCGCGGTATCGAAGACAAAAACGCAGAAGACCTGCGGAAATCGCTTGAGCGCGTGATACAGCGCCGCATGGTCGAAGTCGCGCAGGTCGCGACGGAACCAGACAAGGGCAGATGACATGGAAACAGGGGCTCTTGAAGGGGACGCAGGACTGAAAAGTTGCCGCTACAATCGGCGACCTCGGCTTAGAATACCACCCGTGACTACGACCACCATCAACCTCACCGATCACTTCCTGATCGCCATGCCCGCCATGGCCGATCCGAACTTTTCGCGCACGCTCACCTACATCGCCGAGCACAACGAGAACGGCGCAATGGGGGTCATCGTCAACCGCCCGACCGACATGCGGCTGGCAACGCTCTTCGAGCGCATCGACATCCCCTTCGAGCAGCCTGATTTTGCCGACCTGCCGGTGTATTTCGGCGGCCCGGTCCAGGCGGATCGCGGCTTCGTGCTCCATCGCCCGGCCGGCGACTGGCACTCGACCCTCAAGGTGAGCGACACCGTCGGTCTCACCAGCTCCCGCGATGTGCTCCAGCACCTCGCCAGCAAGGGCGAACCCGGCGAGGTGCTGGTCGCCCTCGGCTACGCAGGATGGTCCGCCGGCCAGCTCGAGCACGAACTGGCCCAGAACGCCTGGCTCACCGTGCCCGCCGATCTCACCATCGTCTTCGACCTGCCGCCGGAAGAGCGCCTCGCCGCGGCCATGCAACTCATCGGCGTCGACTTCGCAAAACTGTCCGACGTCGCCGGCCACGCGTGAGCACCCTGCTGTCCTTCGACTTCGGCCTCGCGCGGATCGGGGTGGCGGTCGGCGAGACCGAAACCGGCCACGCCCATCCCCTCGCGCCGATTGCCGAAGAAGCCAACGCCGCGCGCTTTGCCGCGATTGAAAAACTGCTCGCGGAATGGAAGCCGTCGGCCCTCGTTGTCGGCCTGCCCACGCACCTCGACGGCTCCGAGCACGCCATGACCGTCCGTTGCCGGCGCTTCGCCAACCAGCTCCACGGCCGCTACGGCCTGCCCGTGTCGCTGGTGGACGAGCGCCTGTCGTCGGCCGAGGCAGAAGGCCGTCTCAGCGAGGCCGGCCACCACGGCTGGCGCAAGCAGAAGCCCCGGCTCGATTCCGCCGCCGCCCAGATCATCCTGCTCCAGTACTTCGAAAGTGCCAAACATGCAGCTACCTGACGCCGAACACCTTATCGCCGAACTGGCCGCCGCGATGCGTCCCCACGTCACGCCGGCCACCGCGCTCGTCGGCATCCACACCGGCGGCGTGTGGCTCGCCCAGCGCCTCCACGCCCTCCTCGGCCTGACCCAGCCCCTCGGCAGCGTCGACGTGAGCTTCTACCGGGACGACTACGCCGCCAAGGGCCTGCACCAGCAGCCCCAGGGCTCGAAGATCCCCTTCGACGTGGAAGACGCCCACATCGTCATCGTGGACGACGTGCTCTACACCGGTCGCACCACCCGCGCCGCCCTCAACGAACTCTTCGACTATGGCCGCCCGGCCCAGGTCGACCTGGCCGTGCTCATCGACCGCGGCGGACGCGAGCTGCCCATCGCCGCCCGCTTCTGCGCCCTCACGCTGCCAGAACCGCTGCCCGCCGGGCAAAACCTGCAACTCGAGCGCGACGACTCCGGCGCCCTCACCATGAGGCTGATCCATGCATAACCCTCAACTCAACAAGCACGGCGAACTCCAGCACCTGCTGACCCTCGACGGCCTGCCGCGCAGCATCATCACCCAGATCCTCGACACCGCCGCGCCCTTCACCGAGATGGCCGAGCGCGAAGTGAAGAAGCTCCCGCTGCTGCGCGGCAAGAGCGTCTTCAACCTGTTCTTCGAGAACAGCACGCGCACCCGCACCACCTTCGAGATCGCCGCCAAGCGCCTGTCGGCCGACGTGATCAACCTCAACGTGTCCACGTCCTCCACCAAGAAGGGCGAAACCCTGCTCGACACCGTGGACAACCTCTGTGCGATGCAGGCCGACATGTTCGTGGTGCGCCACGAATCCAGCGGCGCCCCGCACCTGATCGCCCAGCACCTGCAGAATACCGGCCGCGACCACATCCACGTGGTCAACGCCGGCGATGGCCGCCATGCCCACCCCACCCAGGGGCTGCTGGACATGTACACCATCCGGCACTACAAAAAAGAGTTCCACAACCTCACCGTCGCCATTGTCGGTGACGTGCTCCACTCCCGCGTCGCCCGTTCGCAGATCGCCGCGCTCACCACCCTCGGCGTGCCCGAAGTGCGCGTCATCGGCCCCAAGACCCTGCTCCCCACCGACGTCGAAAAAATGGGCGTGCGCTACTGCGCCACCATGCAGGAAGGCCTCAAGGACGTGGACGTGGTGATGATGCTGCGCCTCCAGAACGAGCGCATGAACGGCGCCCTGCTGCCCAGCCCGCAGGAGTTCTTCAAGGTGTGGGGCCTCACCGCCGACAAGCTGGCCCTCGCCAAGCCCGACGCCATCGTGATGCACCCCGGCCCCATGAACCGCGGCGTCGAGATCGACTCCGCCGTGGCCGACGGCGGTCAGGCGGTGATCCTGCCGCAGGTCACCTTCGGCATCGCGGTGCGCATGGCCGTCATGAGCATGCTGGGCAGTCACTGATCAACAGGTTTTCGACCATGAACATCCACATCACGAATGGCCGGATCATCGACCCGGCCAACCGCCTCGACGCGAAGCAGGATCTCTACATCGCCGACGGCAAGATCGTCGGCGTCGGCCAGGCGCCCGCCGGCTTCACCGCCGCCCGCACCATCGACGCCAGCGGCCTGATCGTCGCGCCGGGCCTGATCGACCTCGCCGCCCGCCTGCGCGAACCCGGCTTCGAATACAAGGCCACCCTCGAATCCGAGATGGACGCGGCCATGGCCGGCGGCATCACCAGCCTCGCCATCCCGCCCGACACCGACCCGGTGCTGGACGAACCCGGCCTCGTCGAGATGCTGTGCTACCGGGCCAAGAAGCTCAACCGCGCCCACGTCTACCCGGTCGGCGCCCTCACCATCGGCCTCAAGGGCGAACAGCTCTCCGAGATGGCCGAGCTGGTCGAAGCCGGCTGCGTGGCCTTCAGCCAGGCCAATGTACCCATCCTCGACACCCGGGTGCTCGGCCGTGCGATGCAGTACGCCTCCACCTTCGGCTTCCGCGTCTGGCTGCAGCCCCTTGATCCCTACCTCGCCCGGGGCGGCGTCGCCCACGATGGCGAAGTCGCCTCGCGCCTCGGCCTGCCCGGCATCCCCGCCAGTGCCGAGATCGTCGCGCTGTTCACCTACCTGCGCCTCGCCCGCCAGACCGGCGCGCGGCTGCACATCACCCGCCTGTCGTCCGCCGAAAGCCTCGACCTCATCGAGCAGGCCCGCAAGGACGGTGTCGATGTGACCTGTGACGTGGCCGCCCACCATCTGCACCTGTGCGATATGGACATCGGCTACTTCAACCCCCACTGCCACGTGATCCCGCCTCTGCGCAGCCAGCGCGACCGCATCGCGCTCTCGAAGGCCCTGGCAGACGGTCGAATCAACGCGATCTGCTCCGACCACACGCCGGTAGACGACGACGCCAAGCAGGCTCCTTTCAGCGAATCCGAACCCGGCACCACCGGGCTTGAACTGCTGCTGCCGCTCACCCTCAAGTGGGCAGCCGAACACAAGCTGCCGCTGATCGACGCCGTTGCCCGAATCACCTCCGAGGCGGCAAAAATTGCCGGCATCGCCAAAGGTGGCCACCTGTCGGTCGGCGCCCGCGCCGACGTGTGCGTGTTCGATCCCGACACCTATCAGCTCATCGACCGGTCGATGCTCAAGAGCCAGGGCAAGAACACGCCATTCCTGGGCCTCGAACTCCCGGGCAAGGTGCGCTACACCCTGGTCGAAGGCACGCTGATGTACGAAGCCTCATAAACGGGCAGACTGCCCATTTTGAGCACAACGGCGCCTGCGGGCGCCGTTGTTCATTCCGCCCGACCATGAAGTTTTGGCCGCGCCCGCCGATAAGCTCAGGTGTGGCCAGAAAGGCCGCGGGCCGGACTGGAAAACCGGAGGACACCTCTCCGGGCTGCAACCCGCCCCCTTCAGGAGGATCAGAGTGATTAGCGGTTCAGTTGAACAAGCGGCGGAACGACTTCGCAAGGCAGTGCCGATCATGGTGAAGCACCAGATCCCGGTGACGCCGATCAACTACGCCCTCTGGTACACCTACGTCTCGAACGAAGATCCGACGCTCAACCAGCGCATCGACGAGATTGTCTCGGCCTACGGGATGATCCCCCTCACCAAGGCCGAGGACCTCTTCCGCGAACACGTCTCATCCACCGGCGACATCGAAACCGCCCTCCACCGGATGAAGGACAGCTTCGAGCAGATGGTCAGCGGCATCGACCACGACCTCAACGCAACCCTCGCCGGCACCCGCTCGTTCTCGACCCTCCTCGACGAATGCAACCGCGACCTGCGCGGCAACACCACTGCCGGCGCCGGCAGCGTCGATGACATCTTCGGTACCCTCGACAAGCTGCTCCAGGGCTCCACCGCGATGCAGCAGAACACCTCGCGCTTCGAGCAGCGCTTGTCGGCAGCCAACGAGGAAATCCGGCGCCTGCGCAGCGAGCTCGAAACCTTGCGCCAGAACGCAATGAACGACGAGCTCACCGGCGTATTCAACCGCCGCGCCTTCGACATGGAACTCGCGCAGTTCCTCGAGCAAAGCGACCGGGGCCCGGTGATCCACCTCGCGCTGCTCGATATCGACCACTTCAAGCAGTTCAACGACCGCTTCGGCCATCTGGTGGGCGATCGCGTGCTGAGCCTGGTGGGCAAGCAGCTGTCAGCCGCCACGCGGGTGGGGGTGTCGGTCTATCGCTACGGCGGCGAGGAGTTCGCCCTGATCTTCTGCGGCGGCACCGCCCAGCAGGCGCACCAGCTGGCCGAAACCCTGCGCATCTCAATCGAACATCTGGTGCTCAAGGACAGTCGCACCGGCGAGCGGCTGACCAACATCAGCGCCTCGATCGGCATCGCCAGCCGCCAGCCTGGCGAAACCGCCGAAGATCTGCTCAGCCGCACCGACCGGGCCCTCTACGCCGCCAAGAACGCCGGCCGGAACCGGGTCGTCCAGGCTTGAGCAAGTACGCCACAAAACAAAAACCCGGGGATCGCTCCCCGGGTTTTTTTACATCTGATAACCGCCCTACTTCTTGTCCTGCTGCAGGGCTTTTTCGAGGGCTTTGGCCGCGTCGTCCTCGGCCGGCGGCGGAACCTCGGCGCCTTCCGCGGCGGGCTTGCCCTCGCCTTCTTTCGGCGCATCAAACTGAACCGGCGAATCCTCCGGCGCGTCGCCTTCCGGCACCACGATCTCGATCGAGTCGGTATCCACCTTCTCCTGCTGGTCGAGGCCCATGGTCACCAACTGCGGGAAGGTGATGATGATCGCGACCATGATAATCTGGATGATCACGAAGGGCACCGCACCCCAGTAGATCTGGGTCGTCTTGATGGAGGCTGGCGCCACCGAGCGCAGGTAGAACAGCGCAAAGCCGAAGGGCGGGTGCATGAACGAAGTCTGCATGTTCACCCCCAGCAGCACGCCAAACCAGATCAGATCAATGCCCAGCTTCTCGGCCACCGGCGCCAGCAGCGGCACCACGATGAACGACAGCTCGAAGAAGTCGAGGAAGAAGGCCAGCAGGAAGATCAGGATGTTCACCACGATCAGGAAGCCCAGCTGGCCGCCGGGCAGCGCGGTGAGCAGGTGCTCGACCCACAGGTGGCCCTCCACGCCGTAGAAGGTCAGCGAGAAGACCCGCGCTCCCACCAGGATGAACACCACAAAGGTGGTCAGCTTGGCGGTGGTTTCCATCGCCTGCTTGAGCAGCGACACGTTGAGCCGGCCTCGCAGGACCGCCATCGCCAGCGCGCCAGCCGCACCCATCGCGCCGCCTTCGGTCGGCGTCGCGATGCCGAGGAAGATCGTGCCGAGCACCAGGAAGATCAGCATCAGGGGCGGCACAAGGGTGGTGAGCACCCGCAGGAACAGCTTGCCACCGCGCAGCGTGCGCGCCTCAAGCGGCAGCGCCGGGGCTGCCGCCGGTTTGAAGACCGCCACCAGTGCAACGTAACCCACGTACAGACCGGTCAGCACCAGGCCCGGGATCATCGCACCCTGGTACATGTCACCTACCGAGCGACCCAGCTGGTCGGCCATGATGATCAGCACCAGCGACGGCGGGATGATCTGGGCCAGCGTTCCCGACGCCGCGATCACGCCCGTCGCCAGACGCTGGTCGTAGCCGTAACGCATCATGATCGGCAGCGAGATGAGGCCCATCGAAATCACCGAGGCCGCCACCACGCCGGTGGTCGCAGCGAGGATCGCGCCGACGAAGATCACTGCAAAGGCGAGGCCGCCGCGCACCGGGCCGAACAGCTGGCCGATGGTATCGAGCAGATCCTCCGCCATCCCCGATCGCTCGAGGATCAACCCCATGAAGGTGAAGAACGGGATCGCCAGCAGCGTGTCATTGGACATCACCCCGAAGATCCGGTCAGGCAGCGCCTGGAACAGCGCCGGCGTGAGCAGGCCGAGCTCGATGCCGATCAGACCGAAGACAACGCCGTTGGCAGCCAGGGCAAACGCCACCGGATAGCCGAACAGCAGAAAGATCACCAGCGACCCGAACATCAGGGGCGCCATGTTGGCAGCGATGAATTCCATTTAGGCGGTCTCCCCACGCTGTTGCTTGATGGCCCGGGCCAGTTCTTCCTCGGCCGAAGGCGCGTCGGCCTTGGCGTTGGGATCGCCGATCAGGCCCTTCAGGAAGGCAATCCGCTTAATGAGCTCGGAGATGCCCTGGAGGATCAGGAGCGCAAAGCCCAGCGGCACGAGCCCACGCACCGGCCACACGATCAGGCCACCGGCGTTGGACGAGTATTCGTTATTCAGGAACGAATTGATGAAGATCGGCCAGGAGAGATACAGCACGGCGATGGCCATCGGCGCCAGGAAGAACAGCGTGCCGATGATGTCGATCCAGGCATGGACCCGCGGCGAGAAATGACTGGACACCACGTCGATGCGCACGTGCTCGTTACGCATCAGGGTGTAGCCGGCACACAACAGGAAGATGGCGGAGAACAGGTACCACTGGATTTCCAGCAGACCGTTCGAACTGTAGTTGAAGGCGTAGCGCACTACGGCATTCAGGGCGCTGATGACCGTCACCACCAGGACCAGCCAGATCGTAGCCTTTCCGACCCGCTGGTTCAGCGCATCGATCGCGCGCGATAGTTTGAGCAGGGCTTGCACGTCCCGCACCTCCTTTGATTTGACTATACGACCGTCTCTTATATCGGAAACGTCCAGGGTTCCAGCGCCCGGATTATCGGCGAGAACCACCCGCCAGCAATAAGGGATTACGCCTACCAAAAGCGATTTCGGCACAAATATTCGGTCACCGCCCCGAAAAAACGCCTTTTCGGTGAGCGCCGGGAAGCGCCAGAGCCTAAAAACACGTGCGATACTGCGTTCCCCACGGCTTTTTACCGCATCGCAGCAATGGCAACCCGAATCTGCCTCGTCCGCCACGGCGAAACCGCCTGGAACGCCGAACGCCGGCTCCAGGGCCACACCGACATTCCCCTCAACGACACCGGTCTCGTTCAGGCCCGCGCCACCGCGGCGAGCCTCGCTGCCGAGCGCTTCGACGCGGCCTACTCGTCCGACCTGACCCGCGCCCGGCAGACCGCCGCCGCCATCGCCGAGCGCTGCGGCCTCGAACTGGCCTTCGACGCCGCCCTGCGCGAGCGGCACTATGGCAGCTTCCAGGCCCTCACCTACGACGAAGCCCGGGCCCGCTTCCCCGACGATTACCACCGCTTCGAAACCCGCGATCCGGAATTCACCTTTCCGGAAGGCGGCGAAAGCCTGCGGCAGTTTGCAGCCCGCATCCACGGAACCCTCGAAGGCATCGCCCGCCGCCACCCCGACGGAACGGTGCTGATCGTCACCCACGGCGGCGTGCTCGACATCGTCCATCGCCTCGCCTCCGGCAAGCCGCTCACCGCTCCTAGGGATTTCACCATCCCCAACGCTGCCCTCAACTGGATCGGCTGGGACGGCGCCGCCTGGTCGCTCATCGCCTGGGCCCAGCAGCAGCACCTCAACCAGGCCCTCGACGAACTTCCCAACGCCTGACCTTGAAAGCAGCGCCCCGGCGGCCTGCTTTCAAGTTTCCTTCATTCCGGTCGATTACACGCACGTTGGGTCCAACGGATGGACCTCAATGACCGGAGTTGAAGGATGTTCAATATCAAGCGCGCTTCCGTTGTCCACCAGCTTTCGATTGCAACGGCGCTCGTCAGCGTTGTTGTGTTCGCCGTGCTGATCGGCTTTACCACCTATTTTTCAGAGCGCGCGGCCCTTACAAAGACAGAGGAGGAGCTGACCCTGCAAGTCCGCAATGTGGTGCGGCTGCTGGATCTGACCCACGCCAACGCCTCCGCGGCAGCCAACAAGGCCCTCGGACGCGTCAAGGACAACCTCGGCCCCCTGCGCGTCGGCCCCGAAACCACCCAGTCCGGAAAATACGAGATCCCCGTCATCCGCGCCGGCGACCGGGTGCTGAACGGCAACACGGATCTGCTGCTGTCGATGCGCAAGCAGGTCGACGCCGACCCCGCCCTGCTCGTGCGGTCGGGCAACGATTTCGTCCGCGCCGCCACCCTGCTCAAGGACAAGGACGGCAAGAGCACTGAAGGCACCGCCCTCCCTGCCGACGGCAAGGAAGTCCAGGCCCTGCTCGCGGGCAAGCCCTACGCCGGCATCGTCAGGCGCAACGGCCTGTATTACATCTCGGCCCTCGAGCCCATCACCAACGACAAGGGGCAGGTTGTCGCAGCCCTCGCCGCCCGTATCGATATCCACGGCGACATGGAGCGCCTGTTCAAGGTCCTCAGCGAGATCAAATCCGGCAGCACCGGCTACGCGTACATCGTGGCGCCCAACGCCGACCCGGCCAAGACAGAGTTCGTCTATCACCCCACGCTCACCGGCAAGAAGATCGGCGAGGTCAACAGCCCCCAGCTGGAAAAGGTGCTGGGCGAACTGGTCAACCGCAAGGAAGGCATCGCCACCTATGACTGGACCGACGAGAGCGGCCGCACCGCAAGGAAAATGGCCGCCGTGGAATCCATCCCTGCCTGGGGCTGGCTGATGGCCACGGGCAGCTATATCGACGAATTCACCGTAGAGGCACGCAGCCTTCGCAACACCCTGGTCGCACTGTGCATTGGTGGCGCCCTGATCGTGACCATCGCCCTTTATGCCGTCGCCCGCCGCCAACTCTCGCCGATCCGCGTCCTGCTGCAGACAATGGAGGAAGTGGGCAAAGGCAACATGACCGCCCAGTTCCCCCGCGTGGAACCCGGCAGCAGTAACGAGCTCGACCTCATGAGCAGCGCCCTCGACAACACCACCCGTCAGGTGGGCGCCCTGATTGGCGAAGTGAAGCGTGCCAGCGCCTCGGTGCGTGAGGTGGCGGAATCCGTCCGCGCCAGCTCCGACAACGTCGTGGGCAGCACCACCGCGCAGAACGAAGCCGCCACCAGCCTCGCCGCCGCCATCGAGGAACTCTCGGTCAGCATCACCCACGTCTCGGACAGCGCCGCCACCGCGCGCAACATCACCCAGAGCGCCCAGCAACAGGCCGAAAGCGGTGGCGACACCGTCCGCCAGATGATCCACGGCATGGACCGCATCTCTACCGAGATCGACAACGCCGGTGTGGCGGTCAATCTGCTCTCCGAACGCTCGGCCCGAATCTCCAACATCGGCAAGATCATCAATGACATCGCCGACCAGACCAACCTCCTCGCCCTCAACGCCGCCATCGAGGCGGCCCGCGCCGGCGAGAGCGGCCGGGGCTTTGCGGTGGTTGCCGACGAAGTGCGCAAGCTCGCCGAACGGACGGCCACCTCGACCCGGGAAATCAGCTCCACGGTCAGCGAAGTCCAGACCGAGGCCGAACGGGTCGTGTCGATGATCCGCGGCGTCACCGAAGAGGTGCGGGACGGCGTGCGCCTTGCCACCGATTCCGGCGCCGTGCTCGAGACGATCCGCAACGAGAGCGACCGCACCACCAGCGCCGTGAATGACATCGCCGACGCAACCCGCGAGCAGAGCATCGCCAGCCAGGAAGTGGCCCGCGGTGTGGAAGACATCGCCCGCATGGCCGACCAGAACAACCAGGTCACCCGCCAGACCAACGAACAGGCCGCCCTGCTCGAACAACTGGCCGCCAACCTCCAGTCGAAGGTCAGTCACTTCAACGTCTGAAGCCTCCGCCGGACCCGAGCCCGCAGCCCCGCGAGGGCCTGCGGGCTCGCTTGCATTCTGCACGGCCCAAAGTGGCATGCTAAAATTCGAATTTGACTCAAGCCCACCTGGATAGCCATGTTTTCCAAGCAAAATACCCTTGCCAAGGTCGACCCTGAACTCTGGCAGGCCATCGAGGCCGAAAACCGCCGTCAGGAAGATCACATCGAACTGATCGCCTCCGAAAACTACGTCAGTGCAGCTGTCATGGAAGCCCAGGGCTCCCAGCTCACCAACAAGTACGCGGAAGGTTATCCGGGCAAGCGCTACTACGGCGGCTGTGAGTTCGTCGATCTGGCCGAGCAGCTCGCCATCGACCGTCTCAAGACCCTGTTCGGCGCCGAGGCGGCCAACGTCCAGCCCAACTCCGGCTCCCAGGCCAACCAGGCCGTGCTGATGGCCTTCGCCAAGCCCGGCGACACCATCATGGGCATGAGCCTGGCCGAAGGCGGCCACCTCACCCACGGCATGCCGCTCAACATGTCCGGCAAGTGGTTCAACGTCGTCGCCTACGGCCTCGACAAGAACGAAGAGATCGACTACGACAAGATGGAAGCGCTGGCCCGCGAGCACAAGCCGCGCATCATCATCGCCGGCGCCTCCGCCTACGCCCTGCGCATCGACTTCGAGCGTTTCGCCAAGATCGCCAAGGAAATCGGCGCCATCTTCTGGGTCGACATGGCCCACTACGCCGGCCTCATCGCTGCCGGTTACTACCCGAACCCGGTGCCCCACGCCGACGTGGTCACCTCCACCACCCACAAGACCCTTCGCGGCCCCCGCGGCGGCATCATCCTGATGAAGGCCGAGCACGAGAAGGCGCTCAACTCCGCCATCTTCCCGGGCCTGCAGGGTGGCCCGCTGATGCACGTCATCGCCGCCAAGGCCGTCGCCTTCAAGGAAGCCGCCGAGCCCAGCTTCAAGCGCTACCAGGAGCAAGTCATCGCCAACGCCCGCGTGATGGCGCGCGTGCTGGGTGAAGAGCGTGGTCTGCGCATCGTCTCCGGTCGTACCGAAAGCCACGTGTTCCTCGTCGATCTGCAGTCCAAGAACATCACCGGCAAGGAAGCCGAAGCCGCGCTGGGCCGTGCCCACATCACTGTCAACAAGAACTCGATCCCCAACGATCCGCAGAAGCCCTTCGTCACCTCCGGCATCCGCATCGGCTCGCCGGCCATGACCACCCGTGGCTTCACCGAGATCGAGGCCGAGCGCATCGCCCACCTCATCGCCGACGTGCTCGACAAGCCCAACGACGAAGCCACCACCGAAAACGTGCGCGCCAAGGTTGCCGAACTTTGCCGCAAGTTCCCGGTGTACGGCGCGTAAGCAGCCACCCGGCCAGCTAGCGCAAGCCCATGCATTGCCCCTTCTGCGGCGCCGACAACACCCAGGTCACCGACACCCGTGAAAACGAGGACGGTGACATCGTTCGGCGCCGCCGCAGGTGCCTCTCCTGCGACAAGCGCTTCACAACCTACGAGCGCATCGATCTCAAGATGCCTCAGGTCGTCAAAAAGAACGGCAGCCGCGCCGAATACAGCCGCGACAAGCTCCTCGGCAGCCTGACGCTGGCGCTGCGCAAGCGGCCGGTCACCGCCGAAAGCGTCGAAGCCGCCGTCGACCGCATCGAAGCCAAGCTGCTCTCCTCCGGCGAGCGCGAGATCGCTTCCGAACGCATCGGCGAACTCGTCATGCGCGAGCTCAAGAAGCTCGACAAGGTCGCCTACATCCGCTTCGCCTCCGTTTATCGCGCCTTCGAGGACGTGGACGAATTCTCGGAAGTCATCCGCGAAGTCACCACCAAACCCCGCGGCCGCCCCCGCAACACCCCTCAGTAATTCCCTGCCGATGACCGCCAGCGCCGACGACTACCGGTGGATGGCCCGCGCCCTCGTCCTGGCCGAGCGCGGCCTGTTCACCACCACGCCCAATCCCCGTGTCGGCTGCGTCATCGTGCGCGACGGCGCGATCGTCGGCGAGGGCTGGCATGTGCGCGCCGGCGAGCCCCACGCCGAAGTCCATGCCCTGGCGATGGCCGGCGAGGCAGCCCGCGGCGCCACCGCCTACGTCACCCTCGAACCCTGCTCCCACCACGGCCGCACGCCGCCCTGTGCCGACGCTCTCGTCAAGGCCGGCGTCGCCCGCGTCGTGGCCGCGATGGAAGACCCGAACCCGCTGGTCGCCGGCCGCGGCCTCGCCCGTTTGCGCGACGCAGGCATCGAGACGCTGTCCGGCGTGCAGGAAGCCCAGGCCCGCGAGCTCAACATCGGCTTCGTGTCGCGCATGACCCGCGGCCGCCCGTGGCTGCGCCTCAAGGTTGCCGCCACGCTGGATGGAAAGACCGCCCTCGACAACGGCGTATCCCAGTGGATCACCGGCGACGACGCCCGCCGCGACGCCCATCGCTGGCGCGCCCGCTCGTGCGCCGTGCTCACCGGCATCGGCACCGTCCGCGACGACGATCCGCAGCTCACCGTCCGCGCCATCCCCACCGAACGCCAGCCCCTGCGCGTGGTGGTCGACGCCCGCCTCGAAACCCCGCTCAACGCCAAGCTCCTCGATGGCGGCAAGGTGCTCATCGCCGGTGCCGTCGATCAGCCCGAGCGCATCGCCGCCCTTCAACGCCGGGGCGCGGACGTGGTGATCCTGCCCAACGACGGCGGCAAGGTCGACCTCAACGCGCTGATGCTCGAACTCGGCCGGCGCGGCATCAACGAGGTGCTCGCCGAAAGTGGCTTCAAGCTCAACGGCTCGCTGCTGCGCGAAGGCTGCGTGGACGAACTCGTCCTCTACCTCGCCCCGTCCCTCGTCGGCGACGCCGCGCGGGGCCTCTTCAACCTGCCGGCGCTCACCAGCCTGCAGGACAAGCGCCAGCTCGTCTTTCATGACATTCGCCAGATCGGCCCCGATCTGCGCATCCTTGCCAGGCCTGCCTGAGCCGCCTGTAGCGGCGAATTGCAAACGTTTGAAATAGATCGCCGAGGGGGTCAACGTCGGCCATCGGCGGCCGTTAATCTGGACTCCCTTGTCATTCGTCCAGCGTATGAAGCTCCCCCTCCTGACCGGTCTCATCACCTCCGCCCTTTTATCGATCTCCGCCGCCCAGGCTGAAACTGCCATCGTCCTCAATTCGGTGGACGAGAACGTCAGCTTCATCGACACCCGGACCTACAAGGAAACCGGCCGCGCTCCGGCCTGCAAGGAACCTCACCATCTGATCGCCACGCCTGACGACAGCTCGGTGATCGTCGCGTGTGCCGTCTCGAACGAACTGGTGTTCTTCGATCCCGCAACTGGCAAAGAACAGAAGCGCATCAAGAACATCTCCGACCCCTATCAGCTCGGTTTCTCGCCGGACAACAAGTGGTTCGTCGCCAACTCGCTGCGCCTTGACCGGGTCGACCTGTACCGGGCGGCAGACTACTCGCTGGTGGCCCGCGTGCCCGCCGCAAAAACGCCGTCCCACATGGCCTTCGACAAGGCCAGTCAGTTCGTCTTCATCACCCTGCAGGATTCCAACGAGGTGCTCGCCATCGACCTCAAGACCCAGCAGCCCATCTGGAAGGTACCCGTCGGCCCGACGCCCGCCGGCATTCACATGACGCCGGACGACAAATACCTGCTGGTCGGCAGCATGGGCGCCGACTACGTGGAAGTGATCGACTGGCGTGCCCGCAAGACAGTCAAGAAGATCGTCACTGCCAAGGCCGCCCACAACTTCCTGGCCCGCGGCGACGGCCGTCATGTGTTCGTCTCCAACCGCTCGATGAACGGCAGCATCTCCCTCGTGGACATGCAGACCCTCACCGAAGTCGAAAAGTACGATGTGCCCGGCGGCCCCGACGACATGGAAATCCGCGCCGACGGCAAGGAGCTGTGGGCCACCGCCCGCTTCGCCCGCAAGGTACAGGTCGTGAATCTGGAGCAGAAGAAGCTCGCCTACTCGATCCCGGTCGGCCGCTCGCCCCACGGCGTCTCCTTCATCAGCCACGCCCCGAGGCAGTGATGCCGCTCCGCACGGCCGTGCTCGCCCTCGCCGCCCCGCTGCTCACCGCAGCGGGCATCGCCCAGGCCGCTGACGCCACCTGCCGGGGAACGGTCTACCTCACCCTCGACACCGGCAACATGCGCCACGCCGAAGCCATCGCCAACATCCTCGCAAAGCACCGGGTGAAGGCCACGTTCTTCGTCGCCCAGGAGAAAACCCTGCGCGGCGACATGGCCCTCGATCCCACCTGGGCCGATTTCTGGAAAGCCCGCGTCGCCGAGGGCCACGCCTTCGGCAGCCACACCTGGCGCCACGGCTCGTTCCGCAAGGACGAAGCCGGCGGCAAGGTGCGCTACCACCTGATGGACGGCAGCCAGACCACCCTCGACGCCGCGCAGATCTGCGCCGAACTCAAGGCCCCGGACACCCGCTTCGCCGAACTCACCGGCCGCAAGCTCGACGCCCTGTGGCGTGCCCCGGGCGGCCGCACCACGCCCAACACCCTCAAGGCCGCCGAAGCCTGCGGCTACCGTCACGTCCACTGGGCGCCCGCCGGCTTCCTCGGCGACGAGCTGCCGTCCGACGTCTATCCCAACGAAGCCCTGCTCAAGCGCGCCCTCGCCAACATCCGCGACGGCGACATCCTGATGGCCCACCTGGGCATCTGGTCCCGCAAGGATCCTTTCGCCCCGATGCTCGATCCGCTGATCGCCGGGCTCAAGGACCGCGGCTTCTGCTTCGCCACCATTCCAAACCAATGATGCAGCATCTGACCGACCTGTTCATTACGATCCAGGGCTGGCTGTTCGACACCTTCGTCCAGCCGGTGCTGTTTGCCCTGGGCCTCGCCAGCTACGTGGAAATGGGTTTCGAGGGCGTGGAATTCGTCCTGCTGGGCTGCATCGAGCTGGTCATCGCCTACCTGCTGATGCGCCCCCTCGAAGCCTGGTGGCCCGCCGAAAAATGGGCCGAACGCCGCGCCGTCAAGGTGGACATCATCTATTCGGTGCTCAACCGGATGGGCGTGATCCCGCTGGTGGTCTTCGTGTTGCTCGCCCCGGTTTTCATGGAGCTAGAGAGCTGGTTGCGCTTTCACGACGTCATCCCGCGCCAGCTCGAAGACTGGCTGCCCGGCCTCGACACCAAGCCGCTGGCAAGCTTCGTGATCTATCTGGTGATCCTCGACTTTGCCGAGTACTGGCGCCATCGCCTGTCCCACACCTTTGGCTGGTGGTGGGCGCTGCACGGCATCCACCATTCGCAGCGGCAGATGTCGTTCTGGACCGACTCCCGCAACCATCTGCTCGACGACGTGATCGCCGGCGTGTGGTTTGCCTGCCTGTCGCTGCTGATCGGTGTGCCGCCCGGGCACTTCATCGGCCTGCTGATCGCCCTGCGGCTGGTGGAGAACCTCTCGCACACCAACACCCGACTGGATTTCGGCACGATCGGCGATTACCTGATTGTCGGCCCGCGCTACCACCGCTGGCACCACGCCATCGACCTGCCGGCCGATCCGCGCTTCCAGAAAGGCTGCAACTTTGCGATCCTGCTGCCGATCTGGGACATCCTTTTCGGCACGCTGTATCTCGAAAAAGGCTTGCCGCCCACCGGCATCCACGAGCGGAACGCCGAAGAGATCGCCGCCCGCGACAACTTCTGGGCGCAACAGAAGCTGGGGCTGGTGCTGTTCTGGAAGGCCCTTACGGGCCCGGGGAAATCCCGCTCAGCGTGACCCGCAGACCGGACAGGCCGGATCCCGCCCGAGGCGGATCGTCCGCCAGTCCGCCCCGAGGGCGTCGAGCAGCAGCAGACGCCCGACCATCGGCTCGCCGCAACCCGCCAGCAGCTTGAGCGCCTCGGCCGCCTGGATCGCCCCGACGATGCCGGTGATCGGCGCAAAAACCCCCATCACCGCACAGCGCACCTCCTCCACATCCTCGCCCTCGGGGAAGAGACAGTGGTAGCAGGGGCTTTCGTCCTTGCGCAGATCGAACACCGACACCTGACCGTCAAAGCGCACCGCCGCGCCCGAGACCAGCGGTTTGCGATGGGCAACACAAGCCCGGTTGATGGCGTGGCGCGTCGCAAAGTTGTCGGAACAATCCAGCACCACATCGGCGGCAGCCACCTCGGCGTCCAGATCGGCGCCTTCGAGCCGGCTTGCCACCGGCACCACGCGCACCTCCGGATTGAGCCGCGCCAGGGAATCCCGGCCGGACTCGACCTTAAGCCGACCGACGCTCTCCTGTGAGTGCAGGATCTGGCGCTGCAGGTTGGTCAGATCGACCGTGTCGCCGTCAGCAAGCACCAGGGTGCCCACCCCCGCCGCCGCGAGATACATGGCGGCCGGTGAACCGAGGCCCCCAGCCCCGACCACCAGCACGCGGGCAGCCACGATGGCGTCCTGCCCCTCGATACCGATCTGGGGCAACAGAATGTGGCGCGAATAGCGCAGCAGCTGATCGTCGTTCATGGAAATTAAAGCGTGAACCCAGGCCGCCCGCAGGCAGCCTCCGGTTACTTGAAGTCGCGCAGATCGGGCGGCGTATCGTCGTGATCGCCGTGGGGATGGTGGGCGTACGCCTGGATGTACACCTCGTGGGACTGCTTGATCAGCCGCTCGGGCGACCGCAGGTTGTGCACCTGGGTCTCCTCGACGTAGTAGATCAGCGCCCGATGAAGCCGGGTGAGCAGCGAGCGGTCGAGATGGAAGCCGGCGCCGATCAACGCCTCGTCGAGCAGCTGGAGGGTGAAGTCGAGCACGTTGTAATGGACGAGCAGACTGAGCTCATCCCCACCCTCTTCAACCTGCACGCCGCGCAACGCTGCCAGCGAGCGACGGGCCTGAACAACCTGCCCCGGGGGAAAGGCCTTGAAGCGGATCTCCCGCGTCTTGGCGATCCCGCTGCCGGCGTGATGCGAGGCATGATCATGCTTGCGTCCGGCCAGCTTGTACGCAGTCTCCCGTCGCATATCGCCCCCTCGCTCCTGGATTATTTCGCGCTATTTTGGAGGATTTGCAGGCCCTTGAGCAAATTCACCGCCTGGGCCAGCTGGTAGTCGTCCTTGCCGGCGATCTCGAAGGGTGGCTTCATCTCGTCGTCCGCATCCTTCGGCTTGTCCTTGCCCTTCGACGCCGGATCCTTCTTGGGCATCGTGGGCGCAGGATCGACCGGCTTCGGCGCGCTCACGTCGGCTTCCTTGCCGTTGCCCAGGTGGCGATCCAGATCCGCCTCGCGCAGACGCTCGCGGGACGAACCGCCCGGCGTTTCCTCGACGATGATGTCCGGCACGATGCCCTTGGCCTGGATGGAGCGGCCATTCGGCGTGAAGTAGCGCGCCGTGGTCAGCTTGATCGCCGCGTTGCTGTTGAGGGGCAGGATCGTCTGCACCGAGCCCTTGCCGAAGCTCTGGGTGCCCATCACCACCGCCCGCTTGTGATCCTGCAGCGCGCCGGCAACGATTTCGGAAGCCGACGCCGACCCGCCATTGACCAGCACCACCATCGGCACCGTCTTGATCGACGCGGGAATTCCGCGGATGAAGTCGTCACGGGAGCCGCGCAGGTAGTCCTCCGGCGAAGCCACGTACTTGCGTTTGGCGTCGTCGGCCCGGCCGTCGGTGGACACCACCAGCGCGCCCGGCGGCAGGAAGGCTGCCGACACGCCAACTGCACCATGCAGCAGCCCGCCCGGATCGTTGCGCAGATCCAGCACGAGGCCCTTCAGATCGCCCTGCTTGACCAGCCGATCCAGATGCTGGGCCAGCGACGCCGCGGTCTGCTCCTGGAACTGCACCACGCGCACATACCCATAACCGGGCTCGACGACCTTCGACTTGACGCTCTGGACCTTGATGACTTCACGCACCAGCGTCACGACGATCGGCTTGGCCTCGCCCTTGCGCATGATGGTCAGCACGATGTTTGTCTTGGGTTTGCCACGCATCCGCTTGACCGCATCGTTGAGGGCCATGCCCTTCACCGAGGTCTCGTCGAGCTTGATGATCAGGTCGCCCGCCTTGATGCCCGCGCGGAAGGCCGGCGTATCCTCGATCGGGGAGATCACCTTGACGTAACCGTCCTCCGACCCAACCTCGATGCCCAGCCCGCCGAATTCGCCCTGGGTGCCAACCTGAAGCTCCTTGAAGGCCTCGGCGTCGAGATAGGCCGAATGGGGATCGAGGTTGGACAGCATCCCGCTGATCGCATAGGTGATCAGCTTCTTGTCTTCGACCGGCTCGACGTAGCCCTGCTTGATGGCATTGAAGACATCCGCCAGATTGCGCAGCTCTTCGACCGGAAGCGGGGACAGCGGCGACTTGTCCGCGTTGGCCGAGAAGTTGAGGCTGATCAGAACCCCGGCACACAGCCCGGTAAACACCAGACCAGCTTGTTGCAGTTTGCTGCGCATAAAGTCTCCGTCGCGGCGTTGAACGCCTGGCCCGTCTCGATCAGGCCGTACTGCCCGTAAACGGGCTGAATTCCATGATTGGCAGGAAGTATAAACCGGAAATCCGCCAGCCCAATCGGGCACAAACGCCCGTATCTGCACACGGCCCGAACAGACGCTTCGTGACGGAATCAACGCTTCCCACCGTTGCTGCCCGCCGCCCACCGGCCCTGGCCGACCGGGCCATCCGCACCAGTGGTGCAAAAAATGCTATTTTATAATATTGACTCGCGCCTACCCGAATCGTTCGTGAAGACAACCACCGCCGAACTCATCGCCAACCAGGAGCACATCGAGACCGCGGCCCGGGCCTTGAAAGCGATCGCTCACCCCCTGCGCCTGAAGATCCTGTGCGTCATCGGCAGCGAGGAAGCCTGTGTCCAGGACATCGTGGATGCCGTCGGCACCTCCCAGAGCAACATCTCCCAGCACCTCGCCATCCTGCGCGACAAGGAAGTGCTGCTCACCCGCAAGGATGCCAACCGGGTATTCTATCGCGTGGGAGATCCACGCACGCTCCAGCTCATCGCCATGATGCGTGAAGTGTTCTGCGGCGAAGACTCGTAATATCCCGTCCCTTTTCCCTCAGCCCCGGAGTTTGTTTCGTGGAATTCATCCAGCAAAACTGGTATTGGGCAGCGCTCGCTGCCGTCAGCGGCGTGATGCTCGTCGTCACTTCGCTGCGTGGCGGCCGTGGCATCAGCCCCGCCCAGGCCACCGCCCTCATCAACCGTGAAGACGCCCTCGTCGTCGACGTGCGCGAAGCCGCCGAGTTCACCGCCGGCCACCTGCTCAACGCCCGCCACATCCCCCTGGGCGACCTCCAGAAGCGCATCGGCGAGCTCGAAAAATTCAAGGACAAGCCTGTTATCCTCAACTGCCAGAGCGGCGGTCGCTCGGCCAGCGCCTGTGCGATCCTCACCAAGGCCGGCTTCACCAACGTACACAACCTGGAAGGCGGCATCGAAGCCTGGGTGCAAGCCGGCATGCCGATCAGCCGTCAGAAGAAGAAGTGACCATGCAACCCAAAATCCTGATGTACTCAACCGCCGTCTGCCCCTACTGCGTCCGCGCCGAAGGCCTGCTGCGTCGCAAGGGTGTCACCGAGATCGAGAAGGTCCGCATCGACACCGACCCGGAGCGCCGTGACGAGATGATGGCCCGCACCGGCCGCCGCACCGTGCCGCAGATCTACATCGGCGATTACCACGTGGGCGGCTGCGACGACCTCTTCGCCCTCGACCACGAAGGCAAGCTCGACGCCCTGCTCAAGGGCGAAGCCGCCTGACCCGATCAACGAAATCCTGATTTCTCAACCGGAAAGACCACCATGTCCGAAAACGCCCAACCCGTCTTCTCCATCGAAAAGCTCTACGTCAAGGATCTGTCCCTCGAGGTGCCGAACGCACCGCAGATCTACCTCGAGCGCGAAGCCCCCCAGATCAACGTCCAGCTGCGCACCGAAGGCAACGGCATCGACGAAGGCGTGTTCGAAGTCACCCTGACCGTCACCGTGACCGCCCAGCTGCCCGAAGACAAAACCGTCTTCCTGGTCGAAGTCGCCCAGTGCGGCATCTTCCAGATCCGCAACGTGCCCCAGGAAGACCTGGAACCGATCATGATGATCGGCTGCGCCAACATCCTCTTCCCGTACGCCCGCGAGGCCGTCTCCGATGCCGTGACCCGCGCCGGCTTCCAGCCCGTGCTGCTCGCCCCGGTCAACTTCGAGGCCCTGTTCCAGCAGAACCGCCAGCAGGCCCCGGGTACCGACGTTCCGGTCCAGTAATGACGATGCGCCGCCGCACCACTGCGGCGCTGCTCGCGCTGTCGCTCGCCTTCGCGGCGGCAGGCGCGAGCGCCGCCTCGGATTTCCGCTCCCTCGCCGAGCCGGCCATCCTTTACGATGCGCCGTCCAAGCAAGGCAAGCCGCTGTTCGTGATCCAGCGCTACACGCCCGTCGAGATGGTCGTGAACATCGACCGCTGGGTGAAGGTCCGCGAACCCGCCGGCAGTCTGCTATGGCTTGAACGCCGCCAGCTTTCCGACAAGCGCACGGTGATCATCACCGCCGCCCGCGCCGAAATCCGCCAGAAGCCCGACACCGGCGCCTCCGTGGTCTTCGAGGCCGCGAAGGACGTAGTCCTCGAGCTCGGCGACAAGCCGCCCGCCGATGGCTGGGTGGGCGTCCGCCATCGCGATGGCAGCAGCGGATTCATCCGCATCAACCAGGTCTGGGGTCTGTAAGCCGATGCGCATCGCCGTCTTTGGCGCAGGGGCGTGGGGAACCGCCCTCGCCCTCGCCTTCGCCCGTGGTCATCAGGTCGTGCTGTGGAGCCGCGAATCCGCCGAGATCGCCGCGCTGCGTGCCGACGGAGAAAACCGCCGCTACCTGCCGGGCATTCCGATACCGACCGAGCTTGAGCTCACCGACAGCCTGCCCGAAGCCGCGAAGGCCGATCTGCACCTCGTCGTCACGCCCCTCGCCGGCCTGCGCGACACCGCCCGCGCCCTGCGCGCCGCGGCGCCGGGCACCCCGCTGCTGTGGGCCTGCAAGGGCCTTGAAGCCGGCACGGCCAAGCTCCCGCACCAGATCGTCGCCGAAGAACTCGGCGAAGACGCGCCCTGCGGCGTGCTCACCGGCCCGAGCTTTGCCGCCGAAGTCGCCAAAGGCCTGCCGGCGGCGGTCACCGTCGCCGCCCGCGACATCGGCTTTGCCCGCCATTGGGTGCAAGCCCTGCACAACAACCGGCTGCGCCTCTACGCCAACGACGACCTCGTCGGCGCCGAAGTGGGCGGCGCGGTCAAGAACGTGATGGCGATCGCCGCCGGCGTCGCCGACGGCATGGGCTTCGGGCTCAATGCCCGCGCCGCGCTCATCACCCGCGGCCTCGCCGAGATCACCCGCCTGGGTGTCGAGCTCGGCGCCCGTCGCGACACCTTCATGGGGCTCGCCGGCCTGGGCGATCTGGTCCTTACCTGCACGGGCGACCTGTCGCGCAACCGCCGCGTCGGCCTGATGCTCGCCGAGGGCAAGACGCTCCCAGACATCCTCGCAGCCCTGGGCCATGTGGCCGAAGGCGTCAGCACCACCCACGAAGTCGCCGCCCTGGCCGGCCGGCTGGGTGTCGACATGCCGATCACGCTGGCCGTCGACGGCGTGCTCAACGGCACCGTGTCGGCCCGTGATGCGGTCGAGCAGCTCCTCGCCCGCGATCCCAAGCAGGAATAAGCCTAGGCGCCGCCGGCAAAGCCCGACTGGCGCCAGGCTTCATAGACCACCACCGCAGCCGCATTCGACAGATTGAGGCTGCGGTTGCCCGGCTGCATCGGAATGCGCAGCCGGCGCTCGTCGCCGAATTCCGCATGGAGCTCTGGCGGCAGGCCGCGGGATTCCGACCCGAAGACGAACACATCCCCCGGCTGGAAGGCCACCTCCGCGTAATTTCGCCCGCCATGGGAGGTCAGCGCGAAGATGCGCTGCCCCTCGAAGCCGGCCCGGCAGCTCGGCCAGTCTTCATGCACCGTCACCACCGCCATATCCCGGTAATCCAGGCCGGCGCGGATCAGCTGCTTTTCTTCGAGCGTGAAACCCAGCGGTTTGACGAGGTGCAGCCGCGCGCCCGAATTGGCACACATGCGCATGATGTTGCCGGTGTTCGGAGGAATCTCCGGCTGATGTAGGACGACATGGAACATGGGCGCGGATTGTGCACGCCCGTCCCCGCCCGATCAAGCCGGCGCAGGCGTGCGCGCCACCACCCGGTTCTCGACCCGCTCGGCGCCCGCCGCCTTCAGCGCCCGGGCAAACTCCGCCAGCGTTGCGCCGGTGGTCATCACATCATCAATCACCACCACCCGCTTCCCCGCCAGCGGCGCGGTCACCCGGAAGGCGCCGCGGATGTTCGCCACCCGCGCCTTCCAGGGCAGGCTCGCCTGGGGCGAGGTATCGAGATCGCGCACCACACCATCCAGCAGCACCGGCAACCCCCAGCGCTGCGCCAGCGGACGGGCCAGCTCGGCGGCCTGATTGAAGCCGCGCTCCCTGAGGCGCGCCGGGTGGAGCGGCATCGGCAAAACAATGTCAGCCTCGGGAACCGGCGCCGCCGCCATCAGGTCGACGAACAACCTCGACGTGCTGAGCCGATGGCCATACTTGAGCGCCTGAATCAATCGATCCACCGGAAAACCGTAATCGAGCACCGCGCGGGTCGCATCAAAGGGCGGCGCCTCGCGCAGGCAGGCGCCGCAGATTTCGCCCAGCGGCTGGCCGATGGCGCACACCGGACAGCGCGCATCGCCCTTTCCGGGCAGCTCTGCAAGGCAGACAGAGCACAGCACGTCGCTCCCGCTGGCAGCGCCGCAGGCAAAGCACTGCTGGGGAAAGATCGCCGTTGCCACGGCATCCCGCGCAACGGCCAGCCAGTCACGCTGGCCAGGTGCTTGATTTGACAAATCCAGACCCCTTCGGAGAAACTAAAAGGCTTCGTAATTTTGAATTACAGCCAAAATAAGGGTTCATGACAATGACCGCCACCGTCGCCTGCGCAGAGAGCGCCCCGACCGCCGCAACCACGCCGACCCGTAAACGCTGGACCGTCGCCGAGGTCGAAGCCCTGTTCGCGCTGCCGTTCAACGACATGCTGTTCCGCGCCCAGCAGGTGCACCGCGAGCATTTCGACCCGAACGCCGTGCAGCGCTCCACCCTGCTCTCGATCAAGACCGGCGGTTGTTCCGAAGACTGCGGCTACTGCTCGCAGTCGGCCCGCTACGATACCGGCCTCGAGAAGGAAACCCTTCTCCCCCTGAACGAGGTGCTCGAAAACGCCCGCGCCGCCAAGGCCAAGGGTTCGACCCGCTTCTGCATGGGCGCCGCCTGGCGCGGCCCGAAGGAAAAGGATCTCGCCCCGGTGCTCGACATGGTCCGCGAGGTAAAGGCCATGGGCCTCGAGACCTGCGTCACCCTCGGCATGCTGAAGGACGGCCAGGCCGAGCAGCTCAAGGAAGCCGGTCTCGACTACTACAACCACAACATCGACACCTCGCCCGAATTCTACGGCCAGATCATCACCACCCACACCCTGCAGGATCGCCTCGACACCCTCGAGAAGGTCCGTGACGCCGGCATCAACGTGTGCTGTGGCGGCATCGTCGGCCTAGGCGAGACCAAGAAGAGCCGCGCCGCGCTGATCGCCGAGCTGGCCAACATGAATCCGCCGCCGGATTCCGTGCCCATCAACAACCTGGTGCAGATCGAAGGCACCCCGCTGGGCAGCGCCGAAGCCATCGACCCGTTCGATTTCGTCCGCGTGATCGCCGCCGCGCGCATCACCATGCCCGAGAGCTACGTGCGCCTGTCCGCTGGCCGCCAGGAGCTCGGCGATGGTTTCCAGGCCCTGTGCTTCATGGCCGGCGCCAACTCGATCTTCTACGGCGAGCGCCTGCTCACCACCGACAACCCGGACGCCGACGCCGACGACAAGCTCTTCGCCCGTCTCGGCCTGAAGTCCATCTAAGCCTGCCCGATGACCGCTCCCGATTTCCAGCTCGACCCGCGCCTCGTGCGCCGTCGGGCCGGACGGGCTGCTGCGGGCTACGGCAAGGTCGACACCCTCGCGCGGGAAGTCTCCCGCCGCATGGGTGAGCGCCTCGACTACATCCGCATCACCCCGACGCGGATCCTCGACTTGGGCTGCGGCCCCGGCGCCGACCTCCCCGGCTTCGCCCAGCGCTACCCCGGCATCCCCCGCATCGCCATCGACTCGGCGCCGGCCATGCTCGCCCAGGCCCGCGGCGACACCGGCCTCCTCAAGCGTCTGATGCGCTTCGGCAAGCCTGCCGAGCCGTATTTTGTCTGCGCCGACGCCACCGCCCTGCCCCTCGCCCGCAGCAGCGTGTCGCTCGTGTGGTCCAACCTGATGCTCCAGTGGCTGCACGATCCGCTACCGGCGCTGAAGGAAGCCCACCGGGTGCTCGAAGTGGGGGGCATGGTGATGTTCTCCACCCTTGGGCCCGACACGCTGAAAGAACTCCGCGCATCGCTGCCGCCGTCCGACGCCGAGCACCTGCACCGCTTCATCGACATGCACGATCTGGGCGACGCCCTCGTCAAGGCCGGCTTCGCCGATCCGGTGATGGACATGGACATGATCACCGTCACCTACGCCGGGCTCGACGACCTGCTCAATGCCCTGCGCACCAGCGGCTCCACCAACGCCTCCACCAGCCGCCCCCGCGGGCTCGTCGGCAAGGGACACTGGCAACACCTGCGCAGCCACTACGAAAAGCTGCGCAAGAACGACCGCCTGCCCGTCACCGTCGAAGTCGTCTACGGCCACGCCTGGAAGGCCGAACCCAAGGTCGCCGACGACGGCCGCGCCATCGTCCGCTTCCAGCCCAAACCCGTCTGACCGATGCAACCTGTCTGGCTGTTTGACCTCGACAACACGCTGCACAACGCCAGCCCGCACATCTTCCCCCACATCAACCGCAGCATGACGGCCTACCTCATGCGCGAGCTTGATCTCGACGAACCGGCCGCCAACCGGATGCGCATGGACTACTGGCGACGCTACGGCGCCACGCTGCTCGGCCTCATGCGCCATCACGGCACCGACCCTCGCCACTTCCTCGACGACACCCATCAGTTTCCGGATCTCGCCCGGATGGTCGTCTTCGACAGCGCCCTCCATCACCTGCTGCGTCGCCTGCCGGGACGCAAGATCGTCTTCTCCAACGGCCCCCGGCGTTACGCCGAAGCCGTGCTCGACGTGATGGGCATCCGTAATCACTTTGCCGACGTCTACTCGGTCGAGCAGATGCGCTTCCACCCCAAGCCCGGCACCCGCGGTTTCCGGCACCTGCTCCGCGACCACCGCCTCAACCCGGCCCGCTGCATCATGGTCGAAGACAGCGCGGTCAACCTGCGTACCGCCAAACGCCTCGGCATGACCACTGTGTGGATCAGCCGCAGCCTGCGCAAGCCGCCTTTCGTCGATCACCGCCTGCCGTCGGTGCTTGGCCTTGCGCGGCGCGCGATGCGCGGCGTCACTTCGAGGTAAAATGCCGGACTCGGCGCCCCGCGCGCCACGCTGATGAGCAGCCACTGCCATGACCACCGCCCAGACTGAAAACCTGAACATCGCGGCCTTCGACCGCATGCCCTCCCCCGAAGAGATCGTCGCTCGCGTCCCGCTGACCGACGCTGCCGCCAACGTCGTCCTCGAAGGCCGCCGCACCCTGCAGGCCATCCTCGACCGCAAGGATCCGCGCATCTTCGTCGTCGTCGGCCCGTGCTCGATCCACGACCCCGTCGCCGGCCTCGACTACGCCAAGCGCCTCAAGAAGCTCGCCGACGAAGTCTCCGACACCCTGGTGCTCGTGATGCGCGTCTACTTCGAAAAGCCGCGCACCTCCACCGGCTGGAAGGGCTACATCAACGACCCGTACATGGACGACTCCTTCCGCATCGACGAAGGCATGGAGAAAGCCCGCCACTTCCTGCTGCAGGTGAACGAAGCCGGCCTGCCCGCCGCCACCGAAGCCCTCGACCCGATCGCCCCGCAGTACTACGGCGACCTCATCGCCTGGACCGCCATCGGCGCCCGCACCTCCGAATCCCAGACCCACCGCGAGATGGCCTCTGGCCTGTCGACTCCGGTCGGCTTCAAGAACGGCACCGACGGCTCCCTCGACGCCGCCGTGAACGGCATCCTGTCCTCGGCCGCGCCTCACAGCTTCCTCGGCATCAACGCCCAGGGCCAGTCGTCGGTCATCCGCACCCGCGGCAACGCCTACGGCCACGTGGTGCTGCGCGGCGGCGGCGGCCGCCCCAATTACGACACCGTTTCCGTCTCTCTTGCCGAGAAGGCCCTCGCCAAAGCCAAGCTGCCGGCCAACATCGTCATCGACTGCTCCCACGCCAACTCCTGGAAGAACCCCGAGTACCAGCCGCTGGTGATGCGCGACGTGGCCCACCAGATCCGCGAAGGCAATCGCTCCATCGTCGGCCTGATGATCGAGAGCAACATCGAAGCCGGCAATCAGCCGATCCCGGCCGATCTCACCCAGCTGCGCTACGGCTGCTCGGTGACCGACGCCTGCGTCGACTGGGCGACCACCGAAGAGATGATCCGCAACACCCGCGACATCCTGCGCGAGGTCCTGCCCCAGCGGAGCCAGGCTTGATGAATCTGGTTGTCCAGGGACGCAAGCTCGAAACACGCGCTCTGAAGGATCTGACCACCCTCACCGGCTCGGAGGGGGTGGGTCGGCTTGGCCCGAATGCGGTTCGCCTCATCAATGCCAACCCGCACCCGGAACTCGCCGCGTACTGCGAAACCCACGAACTCGACTTCGCCTTCGTGCCCGAAGGGCGGCGGCTTGCCGATTTCCGGCTGTTCGTCACCGACATGGACTCGACGCTCATCACCATCGAGTGCATCGACGAGATCGCCGACATGCAGGGCCTGAAGGCCGAGGTGGCCGAGATCACCGAAGCCGCCATGCGGGGCGAACTGGATTTCCGCGAATCCCTGACTCGCCGTGTCGCGCTGCTCCAAGGGCTGCCGGAGGATGCGCTGGGCCGCGTCTTTCACGAAAGGCTCAAGCTCAACCCGGGCGCCGAAAGCCTGATCGCCGGACTCAAGAAGGCCGGCATCGTCACCGTACTGGTATCGGGCGGCTTCACCTATTTCACCGAGCGCCTGCAGAAACAGCTCGGTTTCGACTACGCCGTGGCCAATGAACTGGAAATCCGCGCCGGCAAGCTTACCGGCAAGGTGAAGGGCGACATCATCGACGGTGAGGCCAAGCGCCACACCCTCGAACTCGTCCGCAGGCATCACGGCTTCGCACCCGAAACCGTGATCGCCGCCGGCGATGGCGCCAACGATCTGCCGATGCTGCTCGCAGCCGGGGTCGGCATCGCCTATCACGCAAAACCCGTCGTCCGGGAGAAGGCCTCCTACGCCCTCAACCACAGCGGCCTGGACGGCATCCTGAACCTGTTTGCGTGACCTGATTGTTGGTGCGACTGGCGCGGGTGCTTCGCCGCAGAAAGCCGAAGGGCCCTTTTGTGAAGATGTACTGACCGGTTCAGCTCATCTTCCGCGCGGCCTCCCGGACGTTACTGCCCGCGACCAGTGCGGAACGAATACTACCGACACTGCCATCGGCATACTGTGGCGCAGTGCACATTGCGCAATGCAACATCGATATCCGTCGAAATTCTTTACACTAATTGCGTCATTCGGTAGACTGATTAGATGCCTATCAAAAAGACCATCGTCGGCTTTTTTGTAGCGGCCGCGCTCTCCTGCGCAGCCAACGCTGCGGAACCCATCGCACCGGCTCAGGAAGAAGCGCCCGCACCCACCGTGCTGGAGCGCTACTCCGATTCGATGCGTTCGCTCGTCACGCGCAGCCTCAACTTCCTTGGCGTCCCCTACCGCATGGGCGGCACCAGCCCCCTCACCGGCTTCGACTGCAGCGGTTTTGTCGGCAAGGTGTTCTCCGACGCCCTTGGCTTCGGCCTCCCGCGCACGGCGGCCGAAATGTCCCAGACCGGCGAACAGGTCAAGATCAACGATCTGAAACCCGGCGATCTGGTGTTCTTCAACACCATGCGCCGTGCCTTCTCCCACGTGGGCATCTACCTCGGCAACTACCAGTTCGTGCACGCACCTTCTGCCGGCGGCGTGGTTCGCGTCGAGGACATGCGTGTTTCCTACTGGGCTGCCCGCTACGACGGCGCCCGCCGCGTTCTGCCCAGCGCTTCGGCCCGGCCCACTCAGGCCAACTGATCCGTTGCCGGCACCGCCGGCTTCCTGGTTCGCTGTGACATGATTCCCTGGCTCGGCGACCAACCTGATTTTCCCCCCACATCCCGCGCCCTGCGCAACCCCAACGGCCTCCTTGCGGCCGGTGGCGCCCTGACGCCCGACTGGCTGCTCGCCGCCTATCGTCGCGGCATCTTCCCGTGGTTCAACGACGGCGAGCCCATCCTGTGGTGGAGCCCCGACCCACGGATGGTGGTCTTCCCCGATCAGATCCGCATCACCCGCTCCCTGCGCAAGACGCTCCGCAACGCCCATTACGAAGTCCGCCTCGACAGCGACTTCCCCGCGGTCATCCGTGCCTGCGCCGAAACCCGCGAAACCACCGGAACCTGGATCACCCAATCCATCCAGGACGCCTACATCCGGATGCACGAACTCGGCTACGCCCACTCGGTCGAAACCTGGGTTGATGGCGAGCTCGTGGGTGGCCTTTACGGCATGGCGGTCGGACGCGCCTTTTACGGCGAGTCGATGTTCAGCCTCCGCACCGACGCCTCCAAGATTGCCTTCGTGCACCTGGCGCGCTTCCTTGAGCAACGGGATTTTCGCGTGCTAGATTGTCAAATGACCACCCGCCACCTGGCCTCACTGGGTGGTCGCGAGATTCCCCGCGAAGATTTCGTGAAGCTGCTCGACACCCTCACCCGCGACGGCCCGCTGCCCGCCCGCTGGCCGATTGACGGTGCCCAAGCCCCCTGGACCTGACGTGCGATGCTCAAGGACTACCCCTATTCCCTGCTGCAGTTCTACGCCACGGCCCCTTACGCCTGCTCCTACCTGCCCGAGCGCCAGGCACGCTCCCAGGTTGCCACCCCCAGCCACCTGATCGACACCCCGCTTTACAGCGAGCTCGTACGCAGCGGGTTTCGCCGCAGCGGCATCTTCACCTACCGCCCGTACTGCGACGCCTGCCGCTCCTGCGTGCCGGTACGCATCCCGGTGGCCGAATACCAACCCAACCGCAGCCAGCGCCGTGCGTGGTCGGCCCACGCCCACCTGCTTCCCCGCGAGCTGCCGCTGGAATTCACCGAAGAGCACTACGCCCTCTATCAGCGCTACCAGGCCAGCCGTCACGCTGGCGGCGGCATGGACCAGGACAACCGCGAGCAATACACCCACTTCCTGCTGCAAAGCCACGTGGACAGCCGCCTCATCGAGTTCCGCGAGAAAGGCATCCTGCGCATGGTGAGCGTCATCGACTGCCTCACCGACGGCCTTTCCAGCGTCTACACCTTCTACGACCCGGACATCACCACCGGCAGCCTTGGCACCTTCGGGGTGCTGTGGCAGATCGAAGTGTGCCGCGAACTCGGGCTACCCTATCTCTACCTCGGCTACTGGATTCGCGACAGCCGCAAGATGGCCTACAAGGCGCGCTTCCGGCCGCTCCAGGGGCGCATCGGCGGCCAATGGCGCACCCTCACCGACGCCGACTTCACCCGCCTCGACTGACTCCACGCCGCCATGACCCTCACTATCCGAGCCCTGTGGGCCGCCGCGCTCACCTGCTCGGCGATCAGCGCCAACGCCACGCCCACTCTTGACGACTTCTCCACCGCCCCGCACCGGGACTGGCTGACGCTCTCCGGTGCCTCCCATCACTTTCAGCCCGACCGCCGCGACTGGCGCGAAGTGAACCCGGGCATCGGCGTGGAACGCGAACTCACCGGCACGCCCTGGGTGGCCTCGGCCGGCTACTTCCGCAACAGCTACGACCGCAACACCTTCTATCTGGGCGGGCGCTGGATGCCCCTCGAAGCCGGGCCCTTCCGCTTTGGTGCCTTCGGACTGCTCGCCACCGGCTATCCGTCACCCATCCTCGTGCTGCCCGCCGTATCGGCGCAGATCGGCCGGGTGGGTGCCAATCTGGTCGCCCTGCCCAATCTTCCCGGCTATAGCGGTTACGTCGGGCTACAGCTGCGTATCGCCGTGGATTGATTGAAGAAACAAGACTTTTCCGCACTGCGGTAGAATGGCGGATGCTCTACGAAATCGCCCGCCCGGTGCTGTTTTCCCTCGATCCGGAAACCGCCCACGAAACCACCCTCGCCGGCCTCAATCTCGCCGGTCGCCTGCTGCCTGCCGCCCGCCCGCTTCCGGCCAATCCGGTCGAGGTCATGGGCCTGCAGTTTCCCAACCGCATCGGCCTTGCCGCCGGCCTCGACAAGAACGGCGAAGCCATCGACGGCCTCGCCCGCATGGGCTTCGGCTTCATCGAAATCGGCACGATCACGCCCCGCGCCCAGCCCGGCAACCCCAAGCCGCGCATGTTCCGGCTGCCCGAGGTCAAGGGCGTCATCAACCGCATGGGTTTCAACAACCACGGCATCGACGCGCTGATCGGCAACGTCCAGCAGATGAAATACCGCGGCATCCTCGGCATCAACATCGGCAAGAACGCCGACACTCCCATCGAGCGCGCCGCCGACGACTACCTGATCTGCCTCGACAAGGCCTACCCGCTGGCGAGTTACATCACCGTCAACATCTCGTCGCCCAACACCAAAAATCTCCGCCAGCTGCAGGGCGAATCCGAACTCGACGCCCTCCTCGGCCAGCTCAAGGCGCGCCAGGCCCAGCTCGCCGACAAGCACGGACGTTACGTGCCGATCACCCTCAAGATCGCCCCCGATCTCGACGACGCCCAGATCACCAACATCGCCGACGCCCTGCGCCGCCACCGTATCGACGCGGTGATCGCCACCAACACCACCCTGGCCCGCGACAAGGTCCAGGGCATCAAATTTGGCGACCAGCAGGGCGGGCTCTCTGGCGCGCCGCTGTTCGAGGCCTCCACTGCGGTCGTTGCCGCGCTGGCCAAGGCGCTCCAGAACGAACTGCCGATCATCGCCGCGGGTGGCGTGCTCAACGGCCGCCAGGCCCGGGCCAAGCTCGAAGCCGGCGCCAAGCTGGTCCAGCTCTACAGCGGCCTCGTCTATCGCGGACCGGCGCTGGTCCGCGAATCCGTCGCCGAAACCCGCGATTTCGCCTGATGCGTCACGCGCCGGCCAAAACCCTACCTTATGGCGGGCTTGAGTCCCTGCCAGCCGGCGCGGGATAATCCCTCTTTCGTCCTGCCCTCTGGATCTTCGCGTTCCTGGCATCCATGACAAGCTATCTCTTCGTGATCCTCGGCGCCGTTCTGGTGAACAACGTCGTGCTGGTCCGCATCCTCGGTCTGTGCCCCTTCATGGGCGTCTCGAAGAAACTCGAGACCGCCGTCGGCATGGGCGCGGCCACCACCTTCGTGCTCACCCTCGGCTGCGGCACCAGCTATCTGGTCGACCACTACGTGCTGATGCCGGCCGGTGTCGAATACCTGCGCACCCTGGCCTTCATCGTCATCATCGCCGCCATCGTGCAGGTGACCGAACTCGTCATCCAGAAGAGTAGCCCCACGCTGCACCAGGTGCTGGGCATCTACCTGCCGCTCATCACCACCAACTGTGCGGTGCTGGGCGTTCCGCTCCTAAACGTCGCGCTGCACCACGACCTGCTTGAATCCCTGCTGTTCGGCTTCGGCAGCTCGGTCGGTTTCTCCCTCGCCCTCGTGCTGTTTGCCGGCATCCGCGAACGCCTCGATGGCGCCGACGTGCCCACGCCTTTCAAGGGCACCGCCATCGCCATGGTCACGGCCGGCCTGATGAGCCTTGCCTTCATGGGCTTCGCCGGCCTCGACAAGTACCACTGACATCATGCTCACCGCGCTTCTCGTCATGACCGGCATCGCCCTCGTCCTCGGGGCGCTGCTCGGCTTTGCATCGATCAAGTTCAAGGTTGAAGGCGACCCGCTGGTCGACAAGATCGACGCCATCCTCCCGCAAACCCAGTGCGGCCAGTGCGGCTTTCCCGGCTGCCGGCCCTACGCCACGGCCATCGCCGGTGGCGAAGCCGAGATCAACCAGTGCCCCCCGGGCGGCGAGGAAGGCATCCGCAAGCTGGCTGATCTCCTCGGCCGCGAGTTCAAGCCCCTCTCCGAAGAGCACGGCGTCGAAAAACCCAAGTCGGTGGCCGTCATCGACGAGCAGACCTGCATCGGCTGCACCCTGTGCATCCAGGCCTGCCCGGTCGATGCCATCGTCGGCGCCGCCAAGCAGCTGCACACCATCATCGCCTCCGAATGCACCGGCTGCGAGCTGTGCCTCGCCCCCTGCCCGGTGGATTGCATCGTGATGGAGCCCATCGCCGAAACCGTCGATACCTGGAAGTGGCGTTATCCGGTCTTCGAGATCAAGGCGGCCGCCTGACATGAACCATTCCGCACGCGCCTGCCCCGGCGAGGCCTGACATGCTGCGCAAACTCTTCAAGTTCCACGGCGGCGTGAAGCCGCAGACCAACAAGACCGAATCGACCACCGCGCCCATCGGGCAGGTGCCGCTGCCGGATCGTCTGGTCATCCCACTCCACCAGGCGGTGGGCGGTCACCCGCGGCCCCTCGTGGCCCCCGGCGACAAGGTCTTCAAGGGCCAGCGCATCGGCGGCGCCGACGGCAACCTGTCGTCCGCGGTGCATGCCTCCACCTCCGGCATCGTCCGCGACGTGGCGCCGGCACTGATGCCCCACACCTCCGGCCTCGAAGCCTTGTCGGTGATCATCGAACCCGACGGGGACGACGCCTGGGGCCAGCTCGACACCATCAACTTCCGTAGCGCCGCGCCCGACGAAGTGCGCGACTACCTGCGCGACGCCGGCGTCGTCGGCCTGGGCGGCGCGGTGTTCCCCAGCTACGCCAAGCTCAAGCCGGGCAAGGAGGGCCGCCTCAAGACGCTGGTCATCAACGGCGCCGAGTGCGAACCCTTCATCACCTGCGACGACCTGCTGATGCGCGAGCGCGCCCCCGAGATGCTCAAGGGCATCATCGCCATGCGCCACATGCTGCAGGCCGAGGAAGTTCTGATCGGCATCGAGGACAACAAGCCCGAAGCCGTCGCCGCCGTGCAGGCTGCCATCGCCGCCAGCGGCGAGACCGGCATCGAGGCCGTCGCCATCCCCACCCGCTATCCCGCGGGCGGCGCCAAGCAGCTCATCCGCGTGCTCACCGGCATCGAAGTCCCCCACGGCCGGCGCTCCACCGATTTCGGCGTGCAGTGCTTCAACGTGGGTACCGCGTTCAGCATCCACGAAGCCCTCGAGTTCGGCCGGCCGCTGATCTCCCGCGTCGTCACCGTCGCCGGCAACGTCAATGCCCCGCGCAACTACGACGTGCTGATCGGCACGCCGATGGACCACGTGGTCCGCCTCGCCGGCCCCCGCGCCGACACCGACCGCTACATCATGGGCGGCCCGATGATGGGCGTGCGCCTGCCGCGCTTCGACGTGCCCGTGGTCAAGGCCACCAACTGCATCCTGGTGGGCAGCCCGGCGCTGTTCCCGGCCCCGGCGCCCGAGATGCCGTGCATCCGCTGTGGCGAGTGCGCCAAGGCCTGCCCGGCCGATCTGGCGCCCTTCGAGATGTACTGGTTCTCCCGCGCCAAGAACTTCGGCAAGGCGCAGGAATACCACCTCTTCGACTGCATCGAGTGCGGCTGCTGCAGCTTCGTGTGCCCGTCCCACATCCCGCTGGTGGATTACTTCCGCTTCTCCAAGAGCGAGATCTGGGCCCGCGAACGGGAGAAGGAAGCCGCCGACGCCGCCCGCGACCGCTTCGAGTTCAAGAATTACCGCCAGGAACGCGAGAAACAGGAAAAGGCCGAGAAGCTCGCCGCCAAGGCTGCAGCCACCCGCGAGAAGGTCGCCGCCGAAGGCGCCGCCCCGGCCACCGACGCGGCTGCCGCGCCGGCCAAGCCCAAGCCCTCCGTCGACCCGGCCAAGCTCGCATTGATCGAAGCCGCGATGGAAAAGGCCCGCCAACAAAAGGCCCAGGCCGCCCCCAAGAACACCGAGGTCGCCGCCCCCGAGATCCAGGCCGAGATGGCCGCCATCGACGCACGCCGCGAAGCCGCCGGGGCCGACAAGCCCACCAACGCGCCGCCCGCTGCCGGCGCCTGAGCCCCTTTCGCGCACACTCTGATGATCAATTCCCCCTTCGTCCGCAAATCCGCCAGCGTCCAGCAGGTCATGCTCAAGGTGCTGCTGGCCCTCGTTCCGGGCATCGCCGCCTATGTCTGGTTCTTTGGCGCCGGCATCCTGGTTCAGCTCGCCATCGCCTCCGCCGCAGCCCTGGCCGGCGAGGCCGCCATGCTCGCCATCCGCGGCAAGCCCAAAGCGCTGTTCCTCACCGACCTCTCCGCCATCGTCACCGCCTGGCTGATCGCCCTCACCTTTCCGCCCATCGTGCCCTGGTGGCTCACCGTCACCGGCACCCTGCTGGCGGTGGTGGTGGTCAAGCAGCTGTATGGCGGCCTCGGCCAGAACCCCTTCAACCCGGCCATGGCGGCCTTCTGCCTGATGATCGTCGCCTACCCGGCGCTGATGTCCCAGTGGCCCGCCGCCGGCCAGTTGGATTTCGGCACCCAGCTCAAGCTGATCTTCGGAGGCCTGCGCGATGTGGACGCCATCACCGGCGCCACACCCCTCGACGCCCTGCGCACCGCCCTGCGCGGCGCCACCAACCCAGATTCCCCATTCCACGGCCTGCGCGCCAGCCAGCTCCAGGATGGTCCGGCCTTCGGCATGATGGGTGGCAAGGGCGGCGAATGGGTGGCCTTTGGCTACCTCGTCGGCGGCCTGTGGCTGATCCAGCAGCGCATCATCACGTGGCACATCCCGGCGGCCTTCTGCGGTGCGCTGTTCGTCGTGTCCGGCATGATGTGGGGCCTCCATCCCGACGGCTTCGCCTCGCCGCTGTTCCACCTGGCCTCTGGCGGCGCGATGATCGGCGCCTTCTTCATCCTGACCGATCCGGTCTCCGGCGCCACCACCGCCCGCGGCAAGCTGCTGTTCGCGGCCGGCGCGGCGGTGCTCACCTTCGTGATCCGTGCCTTCGGCGCCTATCCGGACGGCGTCGCCTTCGCCACCCTGCTGATGAACATCCTCGTGCCGATCATCGACATGAAGACTCAGGCGCCGGTGTTCGGCCACAAGAAAGACTGACATGAGCGAGACCACCGCCCTCCGGCTGTCCGCCCGCACCGGCACCATCATGGTGGCCTTCACCGTGGTGTTCACCGCCCTGATGGCCTTCACCTACGGCGCCACCAAAGTCCAGATCGACGCCGCCGCGGCAGACGAGAAGATGAAGCTCATCTCCGAAGTCCTGCCCGCCAGCAGCTTCGACAACGTGCTGCTCGACGACTTCGTCGCCCTCGGCCCCACGCCCGCGCTGGGTCTCGACGAAGGCGGCCGCATCTACCGTGCCCGCAAGGCCGGCGCGCCCGCCGGGCTGCTCCTCGAAACCGTCGCGCCCGACGGCTACAGCGGCCGCATCGACCTGATCGTCGCCGTGCGCGCCGATGGCAGCGTCTCCGGCGTCCGTGCCGTCACCCATCGTGAAACCCCGGGCCTCGGCGATTACATCGACCCCAAGAAGGACAAGAACAAGGCCTCGCCCTGGATCGCCCAGTTCGCCGACATCAAGGCCGCCGACCTGCCCGGCTGCAAGGTGAAGAAGGACGGCGGACAGATCGCCTACCACACCGGCGCCACCATCAGCGCCCGCGCGGTGACCAACGCGGTGGCCCGCGCCGCCCGCTTTGCCGCCGACAACCACGACCGCCTTTTCGCCGCGCAGAACGGCGAGAAGTTTGCCGGCAACCCCTGACGGAGCCCCGCCATGGACCTCCAAGCCTATAAAGACATCGCCTGGAACGGCGTCTGGAAGCAGAACACCGGCGTCGTCCAGATCCTCGGTCTGTGCCCGATCCTCGCGATCAGCACCAACATCGTCAATGCGGTCAGCCTGGGCCTCGCGACCATCGTGGTGATGGCCATGTCCAACCTGGTCATCGCCGCACTGCGCAATTTCATCCCCTACGAAATCCGCATCCCGGTGTTCATCCTGATCATCGCGGCGCTCGTCACGGTGGTCGATCTGGCCTTCAACGCCTACCTCCACGAGCTCTACCTGGTGCTCGGCATCTTCATCCCGCTGATCGTCACCAACTGCATCGTGCTCGCCCGGGTCGAGGCCTTCGCCGCCAAGAACGAACCCGGCGGCTCGACGGTGGACGGCATCGCGATGGGCATCGGCCTCACCCTCGTGCTGGCCGTGCTGGGCGCCATGCGTGAGGTGGTCGGCAGCGGCACCCTGCTCTCCGGCATCGACATGATCTTCCCCGGCATGCAGCCCATCGTCCTGTTCGGCGACGACTACCCGGGCTTCCTGGTCGCCATCCTGCCGCCGGGCGCCTTTATCGCACTGGGCTGCCTGATCGCTGGCCGCAACTGGATCGAAGCCCGCAAGCTGGCCCGCGCCCACGCCGCCGCCCTCGCGGCCAAGGCCGCCGAGGCCTGACCACGCCATGGCCGACATGCGCCTCGCGGCGGTCGCCGAAGCCTTCCGCCGGCTGCGCGACGCCAACCCCAACCCGACCACCGAACTCGAATACGCCTCGCCCTTCCAGCTGCTGGTGGCCGTGGTGCTGTCGGCCCAGGCCACCGACAAGGGCGTGAACATCGCCACCCGCAAGCTCTTCGCGGCGGCCCCCACGCCCGAGGCGATGGCGGATCTGGGCGAGAACGGCATCGCCGAATACATCAAGACCATCGGCCTGTTCCGCAACAAGGCCAAGAACACCGCGCAGCTCTCCCGCCTGCTCGTCGAGCGTCACGGCGGCGAGGTGCCCAACGATCGCGAAGCCCTCGAAGCCCTGCCCGGCGTCGGCCGCAAGACCGCCAACGTGGTGCTCAACACCATCTTCGGCGAGCCGACGATGGCCGTGGACACCCACATCTTCCGCCTCGCCAACCGCACCGGCCTCGCCCCCGGCAAGGACGTGCTGGAGGTGGAAAAGCGCCTGCTGCGCCGCATCCCCAAGGAATACCTGCGCGACGCCCACCACTGGCTCATCCTCCACGGCCGCTACGTGTGCGTCGCCCGCAAGCCCAAGTGCGACGAGTGCATCATCCGCGATCTATGCCTCTATAAAGGGAAGTAGGGACTGGGAGGTGGAAAATGGGTAATGGGTAATGGGAAATAGGAAGTGGGACGCAGCCACTTCCCCGGCTCCAGCGCCCCACTCCCCACTCCCCATTACCCACTCCCCATTACCCACTCCCCATTACCCACTCCCCAATATCCAATACCCAATACCCAATACCCACTCCCCAAAAACCATGTTCGATCCTTCCCGTGACCAGGCCCGCCAGTTCTTCGTCGATTCCTGGCGCAAGCACCAGAACCGCGAAGTCCTGACCCAGCTCGAGATCATCGCCGCCGACCTCGTCGCTCATCACCCCGAGTACCACGGGCTCATCAACGACCCGGACGGCGTGCAGAAGGATTTCAGCCCCGACGACGGCCAGATCAACCCCTTCCTGCACCTGTCGCTGCATCTGGCGATCGAGGAACAGCTCTCGATCAACCAGCCCCCCGGCATCCGCGAAGCCTTCGAGCACGCCCAGGCCCGCCACGGCGATCGCCACGCGGCGCTCCACGACGTGCTCGAATGCCTTGGCGAAACCATCTGGCGCGCCCAGCGCGACAAGGCGCCCCTCGACGGCAAGGCCTACGTCGAATGCGTGTGGAAGCGCGCCGGCAGCTAAGCCAAGCCGCAGCACCCTATCCGCCCCCGGCCCCGCCGGGGGTTTTCATTTGGGCCGGCCCATTGGCGCGTCCAATCCCAATCCCATCCCGGTGATTAGCTTCTTCCTTTTAATTGGTTCGGCCAGCGCTGACTCGTCCCTAGACTTGGCACATCCATTCACGAGAACCAGAAGGAAATCACCATGCCCCGACACTTCAAGCGCCGCCTTTTTGCCGGCCTCCTCGCCCTCGGCCTCGCCGCCCCGGCCCTGGCCCAGCAGACCCTGCTCAACGTCTCCTACGACCCGACCCGCGAGCTCTACCAGGACTTCAACGCGGCCTTCGCGAAATACTGGAAGAACAAGACCAACGAGACGGTCACCGTCAAGCAATCCCACGGCGGCTCGGGCAAGCAGGCCCGCTCCGTGATCGACGGCCTCGAAGCCGACGTGGTCACCCTGGCCCTCGCCTACGACGTGGACGCCCTCGCCGACAAGGCCAAGCTGATCCCCGCCGACTGGCAGAAGCGCCTCCCCCACAACGCCTCCCCCTACACCTCGACCATCGTCTTCCTGGTGCGCAAGGGCAACCCGAAGCAGATCCGCGACTGGAACGACCTCGCCAAGCCAGGCGTCGCGGTGGTCACCCCCAACCCCAAGACCTCCGGCGGTGCCCGCTGGAACTACCTCGCCGCCTGGGGCTACGCCCTCAAGCAGCCCGGCGGCACCGACGCCAGCGCGAAGGACTTCGTGAAGAAGATCTACGCCAACGTCAAGGTGCTCGATTCCGGCGCCCGGGGCTCCACCACCACCTTTGTGGAGCGCGGCATCGGCGACGTGCTGATCGCCTGGGAGAACGAAGCCTACCTGGCCATCAAGGAGCTCGGCCCAGACAAGTTCGACCTCGTCACCCCGTCCATCTCCATCCTCGCCGAACCGCCCGTGAGCATCGTGGACAAGGTGGTGGACAAGCGCGGCACCCGCAAGCTCGCCACGGCCTATCTCGAATACCTGTACTCCCCCGAAGGCCAGACCCTCGCCGGCGACAACTACTACCGCCCCCGCGACCCGAAGATCGCCGCGAAGTACGCAAAGCAGTTTGCCCCGGTCAAGCTGTTCACCATCGACGACACCTTTGGCGGCTGGACGAAGGCCCAGCAGCTCCACTTCGCCGACGGCGGCATCTTCGACCAGATCACCACCGTCCGCTGAGGCCACACGCCATGCCCCACACCACCCTCATCGTGCCCGGCTTTCAGGGGAGCGGGCCGGCGCACTGGCAGAGCTGGATCGAGGCGCAGCTGCCCGGCGCACGCCGCGTCGCCGACATCGACTGGGAGCGGCCGATCCTCGCCCGCTGGGCCAACGCCGTGCGGGATGCCATCGACCGCTCGCCCGGGCCGGTGTGGGTGGTGGCCCACAGCTTCGGCTGTCTCGCCTCGGTGGTAGCGGCGGCCGACCGCCCCGACCGGGTTGCCGGCCTCATGCTCGTCGCCCCGGCCGATCCGGACCGCTTCACCCCCGCCGGCCTGCGGGACGCAACCGACTACCACGACCAGGACAGCCTCGCCCAGTGGATTCCCCGCCACGCCCTGCCGGCCCCCAGCCTGGTGGTGGCCAGCACCAACGACCCGTGGGTGCGGCTGTCGTCCGCCGCCTACTGGGCCGACTGCTGGGGCAGCCAGCTCGTGGATATCGGGCCAGCCGGCCACATCAACGTGGATTCCGGCCACGGCCCGTGGCCCCAGGGCCTCGCCCTGCTCCAGCGTCTTCAGGCCGCCTGCGAAGACCTGCCGCTCGGCAGCATCGACAACAGCTCGATCAGGCGCCGGGGCCGCCACAGCGCACTCGCCAGACTCCGCCACCGCACCCGCCAGCTCGCCGGCATCTGACCACCGCAAACCGCCCGCGCCCGGGTCCGCAAGGACACCGGGCCGCTCGCCGTGGACGCACGTCGCCCGGCCGTCAGGCATGCAAAGCTCTGCACGAATCATCTGCATAGCTCTGCAGATTTAATTGGTTCAGGTGCCAGACCCCGGCGAATAAAGTGGCTGCGTTCCCAGCACTTTTGCACCGCACCATGTCCGCTACCCCAGCATCCACGCCCGCCATCGCGCTCAAGGGCGTCTCCCGCCGCTTCACTGACCCCGGTGGCGGCGAGGTCGGCGTTCGCACCACCGATCTGGTGGTTCCCCAGGGCGAGATCCACGGAATCATCGGCTTCTCGGGCGCCGGCAAATCGACCCTCCTGCGCCTGGCCAACCTCCTCGAGCGCCCCGACGCCGGCGAGGTGATCGTCCACGGCCAGAACCTCACTCGGCTCTCGGCCGCCGGCCTGCGCCAGGCCCGCCACCGCATCGGAATGATCTTCCAGCACTTCAACCTGCTCCATAACCAGACCGTCGCCGAGAACGTCGCACTGCCCATGCGCATCGCCGGCGCCAGCCCGGCGCACATCAAAAAGCGCGTCGCCACCTGCCTGGATTTCGTCGGGCTGGCGGCCAAGGCGGATGTGTATCCCGGTCGCCTCTCAGGCGGCCAGAAGCAGCGCGTCGCCATCGCCCGCGCCCTGGCGCCCGAGCCCCATGTGCTGCTGGCCGACGAGCCCACCTCGGCCCTCGACCCGCGCACCACGCTGGATCTGCTCGACGTGCTGGCCGACGCCAACCGCCAGTTCGGCGTGACGATCCTCCTCGTCAGCCACGAGATGGAAGTGGTCCGCCGACTGTGCCACCGGGTGTCGGTGATGGAGGGTGGCCGCATCGTCGAGCAGCTCGACATCGCCAACGGCGCGATCCCCGAAGGCTCCCGGCTTGCCAGCTGGCTGGCCGATTTCGGCGCCGTCGGCCCGGCCGCCAGCCCGTCCCCCACGCAGTCCGAAGCGGCTGCGCCCGCCCCGCACCACTTCGCCCTGGAGGCCGCCCATGCCTGAAAACCTCCTCGACACGCTGATCGAACTGCAGCCCGAGATCCTCAAAGCCACCGGCGAGACCCTGCTGATGCTCGCCATCTGCCTGTCGGTGGCCCTCGTGCTGGGCGGCGCGCTGGGCATTCTGGTGTTCCTCAGCAGCCGCGGCCAGTCGCTGGAACGCTTCCGCGTCTTCAATCTGGTGACCAACGGCGTCATCAACGTGGTGCGCAGCTTCCCGTTCATCATCCTGCTGGTCGCCATCTCGCCGTTCACCCGGGTGATCGCCGGCACATCGATCGGGCCGCTGGCGGCCAGCGTGCCGCTATCCATCGCCGCCACCTTCTATTTCGCCCGCCTCATCGAACAGACCCTGCGCGACGTGCCCCGGGGCGTGATCGAAGCCGCCGAAGCGATGGGCGCCTCGCCGCTGCAGATCGTGCGCCACGTGCTGCTGGTCGAGGCCCGCTCGGGCCTGGTGCTGGCCATCACCGTGCTGGCGGTGAGCTTCCTGTCCTACTCGGCGGTGGCCGGCGTGGTGGGTGGCGGCGGCATCGGCGATCTGGCGATCCGCTACGGCTACTACCGGTTCCAGACCGACGTGATGGTCATCACCATCGTCCTGCTCATCGCCCTCGTCCAGAGCGTCCAGTTTGCCGGCCAGTGGCTCGCCCGCCGGGTGGACAAGCGCTAAACCCCAAAACAACAACACCTCTAACCCAATCGTTCCGGAGAACACCACCATGCACAGCACCCGCCGCCACTTCGCCCTGCGCCTTGCCCAGCTTGCCGCCACCGTCGGCCTCGTCGCCGGGCTCGGCCTTGGCACCGCCCACGCCCAGGAAAAGAAGACCCTCGTCATCGGCGCCACCGCCGGCTCCAACTTCGACCAGCTCAAGCTGGGCATCAAGCCTGTGCTCGAAAAGAAGGGCTACACCGTCAAGCTCGTCGAATTCAACGACTACGTGCAGCCCAACCTGGCCCTCGCCCAGGGTTCGCTGGACGCCAACCTCTTCCAGCACATCATTTACCTGAAGAAATTTTCGGCCGACAAGGGGCTGAACCTCACCGACATCACCAGGGCGCCCATCGCCCCGCTGGGCCTGTACTCCAAGAAGCGCAAGAGCCTCGCCGACGTGAAGGACGGCGACCGCATCACCCTGCCCAACGACCCGAGCAACCTGGCCCGCGCGCTGGTCTTTCTTGAGCAGAACAAGCTCATCAAGGTGAAGGCCGGCGTCGATCCGCTCAAGGCCACCGAGAAGGACGTGGCCGAGAACCCGCGCAAGCTGGTGCTCACCCCCATCGAAGCCGCCCAGCTGCCGCGCACCCTCGACGACGCCGAGTTCGCCCTCATCAACGGCAACTTCGCCATCTCGTCCGGCCTCAAGCTCACCGAAGCCGTGGCGCTGGAAAAGACCCCGGACCACTACCTCAACGTGGTCGCCGTCAAGACCGAGGACAAGGACAAGCCCTGGGCCAAGGACATCGCCGGCGCCTTCCACACCTCCGAATACCGCGCCGTGCTGGACAAGCACTTCGCCGGCTACGCCCGCCCGGCCTTCCTCCAGTAATCGAGCCTGCCTGTAGGTCGGTGTAGGTCGGACTTCAGTCCGACATTTCCGTCAGCCGGCCGGATTGCGATGTCGGACTGAAGTCCGACCTACAACGACCTACACCGACCCACACCGACCTACAGTCCGCCCCCCAAGGATTCACGTCATGCTGAGCCCCGCCCGTCCCTACTGGGACGCCGCCCTCGAAACCCAGTCCCGTGCCGACTGGGACGCCCTGAAGCTGCAACTGCTGCAGAAGCATCTGCTCCACGCCTACCACCACTCGCCCTTCTACCGGGCGAGCTTCGACGCTGCCGGTGTGCATCCCGAAATCGTCCGCAGCCTCGACGACATCCGGCGCTTTCCCTTCATCAACAAATCCACCCTGCGCGAGCGCCAGCTCGCCGTGCCGCCCTTCGGCGATCTGGTGGCCGTGCCCGAACGGGACATCGTCTACATCTCCGCCTCCAGCGGCTCGACCGGCGTGCCCACCGCCTCGCCCTTCACCGCCCAGGATTTCGACGACTGGATCGACTACGAGGCGCGCCAGTTCTGGTCGTCCGGCCTGCGCCCGGAAGACCGTTACGCCCATTCGCTCAACTTCTCGCTGTTCGTCGGCGGCCCCTGCGTGCTGGGCGCCCAGAAGCTCGGCGCCCTGTCGATCCACGCCGGCACCGTGCCGTCCGAGCGCCTGCTCGCCATCCTGCGCCAGTTCCAGGTCACCGCCATCTGGACGACGCCGTCCTACGCCTGGTATCTGGGCGAGACCGCCATCAAGGAAGGCATCGACCTGCGGAAGGATCTGTCGGTGCGGCGCATCTTCGTGGCCGGCGAGCCCGGCGGCTCGATCCCCGAAACCCGCCAGCGCATCGAAGCCCTGTGGGGCGCGTCGGTGTACGACTACTACGGCCTGTCGGACATCTTCGGCTCCTGCGCCGGCATGTGCGAGGAGAAAGACGGCCTGCACTGGGCCGAGGATCACATCCTGGTCGAGGTGCTCCACCCGGACACCAACGAGCCCGTGTCCGAGGGCGGCCGCGGCGAGCTGGTGCTCACCACCCTCAAGAAGACCGCCCGCCCGATGATCCGCTTCCGCACCGGCGACATCGTGTCCTTCACGTCCGCCCCCTGCGCCTGCGGCCGCACCTCCATCCGCCTGCAGGGCATCCACGGCCGGCTCGACGACATGCTCATCATCAAGGGCGTCAATGTCTTCCCCAGCGACGTGGAAGCCATCGCCCGGCGCGACCACGACCTCACCGGCGAATACCGGCTGATCGTCGAGCGCGAAAACCATCTCGATCGCCTCACCGTCGAGGTCGAACGCAGCGCCGCCACCACGGCCACCGATGCCGAACTCGCCGGCCGCTTCGCCCACCACCTAAAGGCCGTCACCGGCGTCAGCGCGGTGGTGAACATCCTGCCGCCCGACACCCTGCCCCGCGCCACCCACAAGGCCAAGCGCGTGGAAGACCGCCGCAGCGGCGTGTGGGGCTGAAGCCCGGCCAGGCACCGCCCCACGCACCCCAACGCCAAGCCTCGCCATGCCACCCAAGCAACACGGCCCGCCCCCTGCGCGGGGGCGTATCCGGCAAAACTTGCCGGCGCCCGCCCATCAACCGATTTGCCACAGCACACCGGGCTCGTCGGCTTGAATCGGGCTGTCTCCTTTGGTGCTGCTCCAGCAGCAGGCATACAATTGGAGCGGGGAGACGATTCACCGGTAACGGTGCGAGGAAACAATGACAACAAGAGGGGACGCCCTCAGAAACACCCCGGGGCACCTTTGCGTGCGTGGCCTGCCGGGTTTCGTCGTGGCGCTGCTTGCGCTTTTTTTCTGCCTCATCGCAGATGCCCATGCCGAAGCGGTGCCGGAGACCGATACGGTCCGCCGGGTCGGCATCACGTCATTCCGCGACAAGTCCGTCACCATCCGCGAATGGCAGCCGACGATGGACTACCTCTCGTCGCGGATGCCCGGCACGCACTTCGTCGCCGTACCGCTCACGCTGCCCGAATTCGAGATCGCCCTCGCCCAAGGCGAGCTGGATTTCGTGCTCACCAACCCCCAGCACTACATCATCATGGAGACGCGCTTCGGCGTCTCGCGCCTCGCCACGCTGGTCAAGCGCGAGAACGACGTCACCGTCAACCGCTTTGGCGGCGTGATCTTCACCCGCAGCGACCGGCCGGACATCCAGCGCCTGGAAGACCTCAGGGGCAAGCGCATCGCGGCGGTGGACCGCACCTCCTTCGCCGCCTTCCTGCTCCAGTACGACCTCGCCAGGCAGGTCGGCCTTGACCTCGACAAGGACACGCACCTCGAATTCCTCGGTTTCCCCCAGGACAACTGCGTCATGGCCGTGCTCGAAGGCCGCGCCGACGCAGGCTTTGCCCGCAGCGGCGTGCTGGAAGCCATGGCCCGGGAAGGCAGCATCCAGCTCTCCCGGCTGCGCGTCATCGAACCAACCCCCCATCGCGATTTCCCGTTTCTGGTGAGCACCGGGCTCTATCCGGAATGGCCGCTCGCGGCGGCGCCCCACGTTCCCATCGACGTCGCCAACCAGGTTGCCGCCACCCTGCTGATGATGCCGCCCGACCACCCGGCCGCGCGGAGCGCCCGCTACTACCGCTGGTCAACCCCGCTGGAATACCAGCAGGTGCAGGCCGTCATGCGGCGCCACCACATCTACCCCTACGACAAGTCCGAACCGATCAACCTCGCGGATGTCCTGCGCCAGTACCTGCTGCCGGTCGCCATCGGGCTCGCCCTGATGGTGCTCGGGCTGGCGATCCTCTACGTGCGCACCCACCAGCTCAACGTCGCCCTCAAGGCATCGCGCCTCAAGCTCAGCGACATGGCCCACCAGGATGCCCTCACCGGCCTGCCCAACCGCAACCTCCTCGAAGACCGCCTGACCCAGGCCCTCGCCCAGGCCGACCGCGCCAACAGCAAGGTCGCCATCTGCCTGGCCGACCTGGACGGCTTCAAGCCGATCAACGACAAGCTCGGCCACAAGGCCGGCGACGACGTGCTGCAGGACATCGCCCACAACCTCAAGGCCACCGTGCGGGCCGGCGACACCGTGGCCCGCTGGGGCGGCGACGAGTTCGTCCTGCTCATCACCGGCATCACCGACATCGACCAGATCGACGAAACCATGCGACGGGTGCTCGCCGCCGTCGCCCGCAGCAACACCCACAGCGGCGGCCTGCCGGTATCGGCGAGCATCGGCGTGAGCATCTTCCCCACCGACGCCCAGGCCCCCCAGACCCTCTTCAAGAACGCCGACGCCGCCATGTACGAAGCCAAGAAACGCGGCGGCAACTGCCACGTGCTCCACGCACCGGAGCCCGTCCCCGCCTGACCCGCAAACGCAGGAATGCTTCCGGCGCCCATAGGCCGCATCCTGCAAAGCATTTTCGGATTCCAGTGGAATCCATCTGAATTCTTATTGGTTCGTATCGCCGGACCCGCCCGCTAATGTGTCTCCACCCGGACAGGACGTGCCGCACCGCACGTCCTCCAGCAACAGTCAGTGGAGACACCCATGCTCGACACCCACCACGGCGTCACGACCGCCGCACCTCAGTCGGCCCCGCAGCCGGCCAACCTGGCTTCCGACAGCCAGCCCGATGAACTCGACACCCTTCTCGACCACGCCCGCCAGCAGGCCCGCGAACGCGGCCTGCCCTACGCCGGCGGGGTAAGCCCCACCGAAGCCTGGGAACTCTTCAGCGCCGGCCACGCCGTACTGGTGGATGTGCGCACCACCGAAGAACGCAAGTTCGTCGGCCACGTGCCGGGCACCCTCCACGTGGCCTGGATGACCGGCACCGCCCTCACCCGCAACCCCCGCTTCGTGAAGGAACTCGAAGCCAAGGTGAAGAAGGACGCGGTGGTGCTCTTCTTGTGCCGCAGCGGCAAGCGCTCGGCCGCCGCCGCCGAAGCCGCCGCCAAGGCCGGCTTCGGCAACGCCTTCAACGTGCTCGAAGGCTTTGAGGGCGAGCTCGACGCCAACAGCCGGCGCGGCAACCTGGGCGGATGGCGCATCCACGGCCTGCCGTGGATTCAGGACTGAGCCCATGAGCACCGCCAACCTGCTCCGCGCCGAAACCGGCTTCCCCGGCGTCGCCCCCGCACCCACCAGCCTCAACCTCGACACCGTGGTGAGTGAGCTGCGCGCCGTGCGCGAACGCTGGCGCACCGCCCAGCACCGCCAGATCGAATTCGGCGGCCGCGAACTGCCCGCCCGCGACGCCCTGCGCAGCATCGTCGATGACCTGCGCGGCGCCCTCTTCCCGATGCGCCTCGGCCCCGCCGACCTGCGCCAGGAACACGAGGATGGCTACGTCCGCGAAACCCTCGGCACCGCCCTCAAGGCCCTGGCCGACCAGATCGCCCTGGAGCTGCATTACCAGATCCGCCACGGTCGTCCCGATGCCGACGCCAGCCCCGCCGCCGTGCAGCGCATCGTGCGTGACTTCGCCGCCGCCCTGCCCGCCATCCGCGCCTGCCTAGACAGCGACGTGGAAGCCGCCTACCGGGGCGACCCCGCCGCCGGCAGTGTGGATGAAGTGGTGCTGTGCTACCCGGGCATCCTGGCCATCATCCACCACCGCATCGCCCACGAGCTTTACCGGCGCGGCGTGCCGCTGATCGCCCGCATCGTCTCCGAGCTCGCCCACTCGGCCACCGGCATCGACATCCACCCGGGCGCCACCATCGGCGGCAGCTTCTTCATCGACCACGGCACCGGCGTGGTGATCGGCGAAACCTCGGTGATCGGCCGCGGCGTGCGCGTTTATCAGGCCGTCACCCTGGGCGCCAAGCGCTTCCCGGTGGGTGCCGACGGCAGCCTCGAAAAAGGCCTTGCCCGCCACCCCATCGTCGAAGACGACGTGGTGATCTACGCCGGCGCCACCCTCCTCGGCCGCATCACCATCGGCCGCGGCTCCAGCATCGGCGGCAACGTGTGGCTCACCCACAGCGTGCCGCCCGGCAGCCACGTCACCCAGGCCAGCTCCACCCAGGGCGCCGGTGAGCACGGAGCGCCGAGCCATGACTGAACTGCAGACCCACTTCGGGCGCGCGGTGCGGCATCTGCGCGAAGAGCGCGGCTGGTCGCAGGAGCAGCTCGCCGAACACGCCGACCTCAACCGCGGTTTCGTCGGCGACATCGAGCGCGGCAAGGCCATGCCATCCCTTGCCACCCTCGCCAAGCTGGCCACCGCACTGGGCGTGTTGCCCTCCGCCCTGATCGCCCGTTTCGAACGCGCACCCGACGGCCGCCTTGCAGGCTGACGGCTATAGCCGGTTGAAGCCACACCCCTGCGGCATCAGACTTTCATATCAATCATTTGCATAACGTCTTTCATTCCAGAGATAAGGAAACGCAATGTCCGAGCACACCGACGTCCAGACAGCGACAGCCCTTGGCGACACCGCCGCGCGGCAGCTGGCCAACGCCACCAAGACCGTCCCCCAGCTTTCCACCATCTCCCCCCGCTGGCTGGTGCACCTGCTTCAATGGCTGCCCGTCGAGGCCGGCATCTACCGCCTCAACAAGGTCAAGAACCCCCGCGACGTGCGCGTCGCCTGCTCCCAGCGCGACGAATCCGAGCTGCCGCAAACCTTCGTTGATTACGACGAAGCCCCGCGCGAGTACTTCCTCAACGCGGTCACCACCATCCTCGACGTGCACACCCGCGTCTCCGATCTGTACAGCAGCCCGCACGACCAGATCAAGGAGCAGCTGCGCCTCACCGTCGAGACCATCAAGGAGCGCCAGGAATCCGAGCTCATCAACAACCCGGATTACGGCCTGCTTGCCAACGTTACCGATGAGCAGCGCATCTCCACCCTCACCGGCGCGCCCACCCCGGACGACCTGGACGACCTGCTCACCAAGGTCTGGAAGGAACCCGGCTTCTTCCTCACTCACCCCCTCGCCATCGCCGCTTTCGGCCGCGAATGCACCCGCCGCGGCGTGCCGCCCCCCACCGTCAGCCTGTTCGGCGCCCAGTTCCTCACCTGGCGCGGCATTCCGCTGATCCCGTCGGACAAGGTGCCGGTGGAAGACGGCAAGACCAAGATCATCCTGCTGCGCACCGGCGAGAAGCGCCAGGGCGTGGTCGGCCTGTTCCAGCCGGGCCTTGCCGGCGAGCAGAGCCCGGGCCTGTCGGTGCGCTTCATGGGCATCAACCGCAACGCCATCGCGTCCTACCTGATTTCGCTGTATTGCTCCCTGGCCGTGCTGACCGACGACGCACTGGCTGTTCTGGATGACGTGGAGATCGGCAAATACCATGACTATCCCGACACCTACAAGTGAGGGGCTGGCGGCCCTCGGCAGCGTGCCGGCGGGCCTGCCTGACGAAGCCACCCTGGCGCGGCTGGCCGGCGATTTCTTCGCCGCCCTGCCCGGCAGCTTCGGCGGCGTCGGCAGCCCGTCCGCACTACAACCCGAAGTTCAGCCCGAAATCCGCCTCGGCGACGTGGGCCCGCAGCTGACCGCCGCCGCACCGGTTTCCCCGGTGCGCGCCGAATCCGTGCCGCTCGATCACGCCTCGGCTGCCGGCCGTGCCGGCAACCCGGCCTTCGGCGTGCCCGAAGCCTACGCCGCTGCCCTGCCCACCTTCAGCCCGCCGGCATCGCCGCCGCCGCTCGCCCCGTCCACCCCGTATTACTTTCTGGGTGAAGCGGGCGCGGCCAAGTCTGCACCGCAGACTGTCGCGCCGGTGGCTGAAAACCGCATCGTCCCGCAAAGCTTCGGCCTGCCCGGTGAAGCCGAGCTGCACAGCCTGCTCGCCGAGATCGCCGGCGAACGGCGCACCGCCGCCACGCCCACCACCAGCGCACCGAGCCAGTTCTACTTCCTCGACACCGCCGGCGCACCGAACCGGCAAGCGGACGTGCCCGAGGTAAAGCAATCCGCCCACCCGGCTTTCGACGTAAATGCCGTGCGGCGCGATTTCCCGATCCTGCAGGAGCGGGTCAATGGCCGACAGCTGGTGTGGTTCGACAACGCGGCCACCACCCACAAGCCGAAGGCGGTGATCGACCGGCTCGCGTATTTCTACGAGCACGAGAACTCCAACATCCACCGGGCCGCGCACGAACTTGCCGCCCGCGCGACGGATGCCTACGAAGGCGCCCGCAACAAGGTGGCGCGCTTTCTGGGGGCCAGCTCGAGCGAGGAGATCATCTTCGTGCGTGGCGCCACCGAGGGCATCAACCTCATCGCCAAAACCTGGGGTTGGCAGAACGTGGGCGAAGGCGACGAGATCATCGTCTCCCACCTCGAACACCACGCCAACATCGTGCCGTGGCAGCAGCTCGCCGCCGCCAAGGGCGCCCGCATCAAGGTGATCCCGGTGGATGACACCGGCCAGGTGCTGCTGGACGAATACCGCAAGCTCCTCACCGACCGCACCAAGATCGTCTCCGTCACCCAGGTCTCCAACGCCCTGGGCACCGTGGTGCCGGTCAAGGAGATCGTCGCCATGGCCCACCAGGCCGGCGCGGTGGCGGTGGTCGATGGCGCCCAATCGGTGTCGCACATGCGGGTGAACGTGCAGGAGATCGGCGCGGACTTCTTCGTCTTCTCCGGCCACAAGGTGTTCGCCCCCACCGGCATCGGCGCCGTGTTTGGCAAGCGGTCCATCCTCGAAGACATGCCCCCGTGGCAGGGCGGCGGCAACATGATCGCCGACGTCACCTTCGAGAAGACCATCTACCACGGCCCCCCGACCCGCTTCGAAGCCGGCACCGGCAACATCGCCGACGCGGTAGGCCTGGGCGCGGCGATCGACTACGTCGAGCGCCTCGGCATGGAGAACATCGCCCGCTACGAGCACGACCTGCTGGTGTACGGCACCCGCGGCCTGCTCACCGTGCCCGGCCTCAAGCTGATCGGCACCGCAGCGGAGAAAGCCAGCGTGATGTCCTTCGTGATGGATGGCTACCGCCCGGAAGAAGTGGGCAAAGCCCTAAACGAAGAAGGCATCGCGGTACGCTCCGGCCACCACTGCGCCCAACCCATCCTGCGCCGCTTCGGGCAGGAAGCCACGGTGCGACCCTCCATCGCGTTCTACAACACCTGCGAGGAGATCGACCGGATGGTGGCGGTGCTGCATCGCCTTGCGAGGGGCAAGGGGCGAATTGGGAGATAGGTGTCTTCCCTCTGCTGAATGCAAAACGGCCACGGTGAAAACCGTGGCCGTTTTGTTTTGTCACCTCGCGAATCGGCGATCACAGCCCGGCCGTCGTTCATGCTCGTCAGAGCTGACATGAATGACTTAATCACCGATATCGTAGGTACTTAACAGATGTTCGGAACTGCCCTTTGGTGGCTACAGCAAGGGAAGATGCTAAGGAGCTGCGGGTAGGGTAAAAGGCCGACCAAGCCGTCTCGCGGGATGGATTCGAGTGTGAGGAGGACTGTTTGTCGGCCGAAGCGATCGTCCGGCCCTTCGAATCGAATCGTCGTGTTTTAAAAACTAACCAAACTTTGCTGTAACCAAGTAAATCTAGGGTTTTCGAATAATCTCAAATAGCATAGTTACCGATCTATCGTACGACTACTACGACCTCTAAACTCATTGCTATATATATGCAACAACTGTTGTTTATAGAATATGTACTTTTCTCGAAATGAATACAATCGAGGGTCTTACCCAGTTGGCTGACCACATAACAGCAAACATGTAACACTCCCTTTATCTCCTAACGTGGCTTTTCAATGGCCTCGTACCCAAGCGCAAGGCGGAATGCTCCTGCACAGAACAGATCGGAAGATGCCAAAGCTCGCAGTAGCGCTTCTCGCCAGTCATTTTCTCCAAATGTCTTCCTTATTGCCAAACGACTTCGGTCGAGCAGGCTCCTTACGCCGTCCGCTCCACCGAATTCAAATGCGAATTCTAGGCCTGCCTTCTGTTCACTGAGAAAAACATTAACCTGTGCGGGATATCGGTCATTTAGGTGAAAGTCTTTCAGATGCTGAACGAGTCGCGCATATAGCTCGTCGCTCATTCCTTCAACCTTGTCAATCTTGAATTTTACCTGCATCGACCTCGGACCAATCACCACCTCTGCCGAAAGAAACTGAAACTGAGACATATCTTCAAGATAAGCATGAATATGCTGCTTCTTCGGATCAGTGCGAGGCTTACGGGGCTTATGACCATTGCACTTGGAGCAAGCGGGTACGAGATTCAAAGCAAAGATGCTAAAGCAATTGAAGTGCGCCTTCTGAAGATGATGGTCGAGATCTTTGATCTCGCCAAATCCGCAATAGGGGCACTCATTGACATTCAACTTGAGGGTTGCGCGCAAGTCCTTCAGTTTCCCGACCTCACTGACAGCACTGTAGGCTCCAAGCAAGGCCGCTCGCGCTGCAGCTGACAGTCCGGCATCCTTCCAGTCTACGTTCGGACGCCCCGCAGCTAGTTCGTACTCGCAATACAACTCCAAAATCTTTTCCTTTTCGATCTTGCTCAATACTGAGCCAGGGGGATCATCCGGAAAAAGCTTGTCGAGATGCGCTTGAGCTGTAGCAATGCTGGGCTTTGGCAGGTTCCACATCACGAATAATCTTCCTTGGCTTGCATCAACCTAGACATCACGTAGGCGCGCCCCTGATGACTCATCTGTCCATGCAAAAACAATGCCTCAATTTCTTCGTGATTTCTATGCACCGCCACCAACTTGTCTAGAACCGCATGGTAGTCGGTGGCTTCCGCATTAAGACCAAAAACTTCTGCCGTTATTAGTCCGATGCTCTCCCCAAAGGTCTCACTGCTAGGCGTCCTGACAATTGATTCACTACCTTCGCGCCTGATTAACTTGACCGAGCGCGCCAGCGACTCTTGGACCACAACTGGCGAGTGTGTTGCAACCACACAGAACGACTCGTGCTTCTCCAAAATCTTGCGAAGAGCATGCATCAGTGCCGCTAGGAGCGGCGGATGCAGGTGCGTCTCTGGCTCATCAAACAAGACGAGTGAAGACTTCTCAAGGGTAGCTAATAGCCCGGAAATGACGAGCGCAGCAATCTTGTGCCCTGTACTGCAAAGCAAGAAGCACCGCTGAACATCATTCAGATCGGCATCACCCACCCCTTCGTCAAGCAAAGGAGAAAATGCAGACCCATCCAACACGGAAGCTAACAGCGTATTTAATAGCCTCTTCCGCCTCTTTTTTCGAACACGATCAAGAAAAACCAAAAACTCCGAGCAAAGTTGGTCGATAGACTTTAATCGAGACGTCGCAAGCCGATCTGCGTCCAAGATTCCGTTTATGCCAACGGATGCTTTACTTTTCGAGGAGTATCTCGCTTTAGCCGCAATATCGCGAAGGCCGATAAATGCGAAGCGCCCTTCTCCTGCTTCAAGCTCCCCGAGAATCTTGCGATGCTCTCGTCCGTCAGTTCCGGGCAGTCGAAAGCTGTCGAAGGGGCTAAAAGTAACAGTGACTACACGCGGAAAGCCGATCCCGGATGGCGCGATGCAACCAAGCTCGCTAAGGGGTTCTCTGCCCCGCTGCTCAACAGTGCCGTGAGCAATACGCGCAAGTCGAGCGAGCATTGTGCTCTTCCCTGAGCCGTTCTTTCCCACGAGTACAGCAACTCGTCCCGGCAGAGCATCTACCAACAAATTTGGTGAAGGAGCAGTGTTCGAAATAAAACTGAACTCCGTCGGTTCCAGCCATCCGGCCATTTTGAACGAAAAGCACAGATCATCCCCGGGCAGCGCACTGTAGTCGTCGGTCAAAAGACCACGGGCGAGACTGAGGTACCCCTCATCTTTTCCGTCTCTAAATAGTGACTCAGTCCAGCCCTTCTCTTGCCGAAAACGAGGCACTAAGGCAGGCTTTGCTACTACGTCTCGTAGCGCGTCCAAAGCCACGCGACGTAGTCTGGCTGGCAGAGCTCTGAGTCGCTCGTAATAGTCAAGTGATGTACCTACAGAGCAAAACTCCTCGCCCAGACGTTCGAACGCAGAATTGATAAGGAGCCCATCTGAAGAACTCTGAGCCGCTCGGAGTATTTTCACGGGACCGATCAAATCTTCGACGATCCTGCCGTTCGCATCCAGTGTAACGTAGGAAAGTCTATACAACGTCTGAAAGCCGTAGTCATTCCAGTTATCCTGTTCCAGAACGAAAGCAGGCAACCCCTCTTTTGGCCAAGGCCCACGCGGTTTTCTCACCAAGAAAGAAAATTTTTTCAACAACCCCTCCAAATATCGACAGGACTTTCAGAGAAATTCACAAAACATAGATTTTTCTCTAAAAAGTCGGCAACCCTATAAAAAACAGTTTGAGATATTAAGACGATCATATGCCGAAAGGGACTTATTTCATTCGCGTGACTGCGGGAACCCTGCTAATATCGACCAACCTGTTTGTTGAACGGTACAATAATTTTGACATAAAGCTAAAGCATCGCATTGCCGATGGCCATCGACAACTATAGCTCACGGATAATTGACTGTGGCTTCCAGCGCTGCGACAGATCTGACATGAGTGACTACTTTTCGGCAGTGGGATCAGTGGTGACTCGTGGGTTCGCAGTAAGTACTCACTAGAATGAAAAACTACCGTTCAGGGTAAGTCGCGGAGCAGCAAGTATCCGACACATATCAGCCCGACACACGCCACAAACTCAGCAGCCGTTCTGGCCAACAACCAACCCTCCGCCCACCTCACAGCAGGCGGCGGGCTTTCTCTCCTTAAACCCCCTCAGTCCCCTTCTTCCCACGACCACTACGGGACCGCTCCGACTTCTTCTTCAAGCCCAGCGCCGCGACCTGATCGGAGCTGGGGCCGTAGAAGGCCTTGGCTTCGTTCTTCACGCCGAGGATCACGCCGTGCATGCCGCGGCGGGCGGCGATGAGGGCGTCCATGCCGGCGGCGGCGGCGATCTGGGTGGCGACGGCGTTCTGTTCGGCTTCGCGCAGGACCTTGTAGGCGGAATCGGCGGCTTCGCGGCTGTTGGCGGGGTTGCTGGCCTTGTAGTCGGTCATCGTGCACAGAGCATGGTAGGACTCGATGTCCTTCAGGATCTGCTTGGGACTGACGCGGGTGTTCTCGTTGACGTTGCTCATGTGGCCTCCTCAATGTCTATGCAATATGAAAGAAATGTTGCAGAGCGCACCGTACTGCTGCCACCACTGCAAGTCAAGCTTTTCGCATACTCATTACAGATTACCGGTCTGATCGACGCCCCTCCTCCGCCAACCTTTCGCCATTGGGTTCGTCGGTCCGCGCGCTCGCAGCACAGGGGGCGCTGGATTGATTCGCCCCCGGTGTAATCAATCATCACGCAGTGAAATTGAATGTTGGTGCCTGCGTGTTCATCGCGCAGGCGTCGACATTGAGTACACCGTGGCGTGACATCAACTTCAGCGCCGGTGTGATCAACGCGCGGGCGCGAGATGTCTTCGCACGGGCATCGACATTGAATGTCGACGTGCGTGTATTGATCACACCGTCGTCGACATTGAATACGCAGGCGCTGGAACTGTTCGCGCGGCGGGTGGATTTGTTTGCACGGGGGCAGTCGCGGCTTGCGCGCTGGCGCGCGTGGACTGCGGCCAGCGTGGTGTCGATCACCCGCAGGTGGCCGGATCGTCGCGCTGCCGGCAAACGATGTTCCGCCGGACGGCATCACGGCGGCGCCGTGTGTGTGGCGGATGTGGGGGGCGCGATACCCTCCGCGCTCAGTCGGCGTCGAGCCGTGTCATTGATGCGATGAGATACGGGCGCCCGCAACGGTGGAAACATCACCTTTTCTGGCACGCGCCCAGCCCGATCATTCAAAACAGGAGGGTGACGATAACCCACAATGGGCGTCGATTAAATTTACATACACGGCTGGCATCGCTACCCATTCTTGGTCTAAGTTTGTAATTTTTAACAAACTTTTGCAAAAGGCACGCGACTTGCTATCAGTTTTGACATATCCCCAAAACGACAAGGAGTCGTGCCATGAAGAAACTGCTCGCAATGACAGTCATCGCAGCCGCACTATCCCAGAACGCGCACGCGACCATCGTGCTCGACTTTGAAGGTGCGGGAAGTGGCGCACAGCTGCTCAACTTCTACAACGGCGGCACCGACAGCGCCGGCAACAGCGGCACCAACTACGGTATCGGCTTTGGCTCCAACGCCCTGGCGGCCATCGACAGTGATGATGGCGGCAGCGGCAATTTCGCCAACGAACCCTCGTCGAAGACGACCATGTTCTTCCTGAGCGGCAGCGCCGTCCTCAACTACGCCGCTGGTTTCGACACGGGTTTCTCGTTCTTCTACTCGTCCTCGACGGCTGCGTCGGTGAAGGTCTATGACGGCATCGACGCCACCGGCACCCTGCTCGCAGATATTCCGCTGACGGCGCAGTTCAACCAGGGCTGCACGGGCGATCCGACCGGCGGGTTCTGCAACTGGACCGCCGTGGGCGCGTCTTTCGCCGGCATCGCCAAGTCCATCGACTTTGGCGGCACGGTGAATCAGGTGGGTTACGACAACATCACCTTCGGCTCTTCGACGCCGGGCAAGGTGCCCGAACCGGCCAGCCTTGCGCTCGTTGGCGCCGGCATCGCTGCCATCCTGCGCACCCGTCGCCGCTCGGCTCGCTGACCGACAGACGCCAGCCCCGGTGATGCCGGGGCACAAAACAGAACGGCCACCCGATTCCATCGCGGTGGCCGTTTTGTCTCTGGCGCCTGCCCGGTGAAGGTGTCAGGCGCTGGCGGAAGCCCTCAATACACCACGGCCTCACTCTCGGCCTCGGGCCGTAGCGCGGAGCGGACAACCGACTCGGTGAGGGCCGGCGAACACAGCTCGATGAAACGGTACGCAAAGCCGCGCAGGAAGTGACCCTTGCGCACCGCGATGCGGGTCACGTTCTCGCCGAACAGGTGGCTGCTGGGCAGCATGCGCAGGTTCTGGTCGCGGGTGGGGTCGTAGGCCATCGAGGCGACGATGCCAATGCCGAGCCCCAACTCCACGTAAGCCTTGATCACGTCGGCATCCAGCGCCGACATCACGATGTCCGGCGACAGGCCGGCGGCGGCGAAGGTCTCGTCGATCCTGGCGCGGCCGGTAAAGCCTTCGTGATAGGTGATGACCGGATGCTCGGCCACCGCTTCCAGCGTGAGCGGCTCGACGGATTCGAGGGGATGCCCCGCGGGCACGATCACCGAGTGGTGCCAGCCGTAGTAGCTGAAGGACACGAAATCCGGCACCGCGGCGAGGGATTCGGTGGCGATGCCGATGTCGGCGCGGCCATCGAGCAGCATCGCGGCAATCTCGCCGGGGCTGGCCTGGTGCAGCACCAGATGCACCTTGGGGAAGGCCTGCTTGAATTGCGTGACCACCTGGGGCAGCACGTAGCGCGCCTGGGTGTGGGTGGTGGCCACGGTGAGCTGGCCGTGGTCGCGGGCGCTGAACTGGGCGGCGATGGTCTTGATGTTGCGCGCGTCCATCAGCATGCGGTCCACCACATGAATCAGCTCCTGCCCCGGCTCGGTGAGCCCGAGCAGGCGCTTGCCCTTGCGGACGAAGAGTTCGAGCCCGAGCTCGTCCTCCAGATCCTTGATGTGCTTGGAGACGCCCGACTGGGAGGTGAACAGCGCGTTGGCCACCTCGGTCAGGTTGAAATTGCGGCGCACCGTCTCGTGGATGATGCGCAGTTGCTGGAAGTTCATCGCTCAGATTTCCCAATTCGGTGCCGGCACGGCGATCGGACTTGCCGGATCGCGGCCGAAGACACTCAGGCGCGACGGCACGAGGCGTACCACCTGCCCTTCTTCAACACCCAGCCGCGCCACTTCGTCGCGGGTGATTTCCACCTCGAAGACCTGGCCGGTGGAGCCATTGAGCCCGTCGAGCTCGACCCGCGCCGTGACGCCAAACGCCAGGATGCGGTTGACCCGCGCCGACACGCCGTCGGTGGCTTTCGGATCGACGACGATGGAAAGCTCATGGGGCCGGGCGAAGGCCACCACTTCGCTGCCGTGGGTCAGATCGACCTTCTCGGCAGACAGGCGATTATCGGCCACGTGCACCGAATCGCCTTCCACGCGACCGTGGAAGAGATTCACCGAGCCCAGGAAGCTGTACACAAAGGGCGAAGCCGGGTGGCGATACACCTGCTCCGGCGTGCCCACCTGCTCCACCTTGCCATGGTCCATCAGCACCACCCGGTCGGCCACTTCGAGCGCTTCTTCCTGGTCGTGGGTGACGAAGATCGAGGTGATGTGCAGCTCGTCGTGGAGCCGGCGCAGCCAGCGGCGCAACTCCTTGCGCACCTTGGCATCCAGCGCGCCGAAGGGCTCGTCGAGCAGCAGCACCCGCGGCTCCACCGCCAGCGCCCGGGCCAGCGCGATACGCTGACGCTGGCCGCCGGAGAGCTGGGCCGGGAAGCGGTCGGCCACCCAGTCGAGCTGCACGAGCTTGAGGAGCTCGGTGACCTTGGCCTTGATCTCGGCCTTGGACGGGCGCACCGCGCGGGGCTTCATGCGCATCCCGAAAGCCACGTTGTCGAACACGGTCATGTGGCGGAACAGCGCGTAGTGCTGGAACACGAAGCCCACCTGACGCTCGCGCACGTGGGTGTCGGAGGCGTCGGCGCCGTCGAGCAGCACCTGGCCAGCGTCGGCGGTCTCCAGCCCGGCGATGATGCGCAGGAGGGTCGTCTTGCCGCAGCCGGAGGGGCCCAGCAGGGCCACCAGTTCGCCGGTGGGGAAATCGAGGGACACGTCCTTCAGGGCGGTAAAGCTGCCAAACTCTTTGCCGATGTTCTTGACTTCGATGCTCATTTCATTCGTCCTCGGATGAAGCCGCCTTGCCGGCCTGACGCTCGACCCACACCTTGATGACCAGCGTCACCAGAGCCAGAAGGGCCAGCAGGGATGCCACCGCAAACGCGGCCGCAAACTGGTATTCGTTGTAGAGAATCTCCACGTGGAGCGGCATGGTGTTGGTCTGGCCACGGATATGGCCCGACACCACGCTCACCGCGCCAAACTCGCCCATCGCCCGGGCGTTGCACAGGATCACCCCGTACAGCAGGCCCCACTTCACGTTGGGCAGGGTCACGTGCCAGAAGGTCTGCCAGCCCCGCGCGCCCAGCACCACGGCGGCTTCTTCCTCTTCCTTGCCCTGGGCTTCCATCAGCGGGATCAGCTCGCGGGCCACGAACGGGAAGGTCACGAAGACGGTGGCCAGCACGATGCCCGGCACCGCGAAGATCACCTTCACGTCGTGATCCGACAGCCACGGGCCAAACCAGCCCTGGGCGCCGAACACCAGCACGTAGATCAGGCCCGACACCACCGGCGACACCGAGAACGGCAGGTCGATCAGGGTGATCAGGAAATGCTTGCCCCGGAAGTCGAACTTGGTGATCGACCACGCCGCGGCCACGCCGAAGACGAGGTTGAGGGGCACCGAGATCAGCGCGGCGATGAGCGTCAGCTTGATCGCCGACAGGGCGTCGGGGTCGATCAGCGCACCCCAGTAGGTGTCCCAACCCTTGCGCAGCGCTTCAAAGAAGACGGCGATGAGCGGCAGCAGCAGGAACACCGCGAAGAAGGTCAGCGACACCCCGATGATGGCCCACTTGACGAGGGTCGGCTCGCGGGTGGCGGCCTTGGATTCGAAGCGGGCGGCGTGATCCGCCGACCCGTGCAATACAGCAGCGGCGCCAGCCATCAGCGGGCCCTCCCGGTACGTTTGGCCGTCCATGCCTGCAGGCCGTTGATGATGAGCAGCAGGATGAACGAGAAGATCAGCATCACCACCGCCACCGAGGTGGCGCCGGCGTAGTCGTATTGCTCCAGCTTGGTGATGATCATCAGCGGGGTGATCTCGGAGACCAGCGGGATGTTGCCGGCGATGAAGATCACCGAGCCGTATTCACCCACCGCGCGGGCAAAGGCCAGCGCAAAGCCGGTGAGGAGCGCCGGGAACAGCGTGGGCAGCACCACGTGCACGAAGGCCTGCCAGCGGTTGGCGCCCAGGCTCACCGCGGCTTCCTCGTATTCGGTGTCCAGGTCTTCGAGGATGGGCTGCACCGTGCGCACCACGAAGGGCAGGCCGATGAAGATCAGCGCCACCAGGATGCCCAGCGGCGTGAACGCCACCTGGATGCCCAGCGGGTCGAGCAGGCTGCCGACCCAGCCGTTCTTGGCGTACAGCGCGGTGAGCGCGATGCCGGCCACCGCGGTGGGCAGCGCAAAAGGCAGATCCACCAGCGCATCCACCAGCCGCTTGCCGGGGAAGGAGTAGCGCACCAGCGCCCAGGCCAGCAGCAGCCCGAACACCGCGTTGATCGCTGCGGCGATCAGCGAGGCGCCGAAGGACAGCTTGTAAGAGGCCAGCACCCGCGGCGACGTGGCCGCATCCCAGAAGTGTTCAAAGCCCAGCGATCCCGCCTTGAAGAACACCGCAGTGAGCGGGATCAGGACGATCAGCGAGAGATAGGCCAGCGTGTAACCCAGGCTCAGGCCGAAGCCCGGGAGCACGCGACGGGTAGCAGTCGTCATCGTTTCACCGCGATCTGGTCATAGATGCCGCCATCGGCAAAATGGGTCTTCTGCACGGCCTCCCAGCTGCCAAACTTCTCTTCGACGGTGAAGGTCTTGATCGCCGGGAAGCGGCTGGCGTACTTCTTGGCCACTGCCGGGTCGCGCGGGCGGAAGTGGTGCTTGGCGATGATCTCCTGGCCTTCGGGGGAGAACAGGTAGTTGAGATAGGCCGTCGCCTGCTTGCGGGTGCCCTTCTTGTCCACCACCTTGTTCACGATCGCCACCGGCGCCGAGGCGTCGATGGACACCGACGGGTAGACCACGTCGAACTGGTCGCCGCCCACTTCGCTGTCGATCAGCACGGCCTCGTTCTCGAAGGTGACGAGCACGTCGCCGATGCCCCGCTGGGTGAAGGTGGTGGTGGCACCCCGGCCACCGCCGTCGAACACCGGCACGTTGGCAAACAGCTTGCCGACGAAATCCTTGGCGGCGGCGTCGTTGCCGCCCTTGCCGAGGGCGTAGCCCCAGGCGGCCAGATAGGTGTAGCGACCGTTGCCGGAGGTCTTGGGGTTGGGGATCACCACGCTCACGCCGGCACGGGCCAGGTCGTTCCAGTCCTTGATGCCCTTGGGGTTGCCCTTGCGCACCAGGAAGATCGTCGCCGAGGTGTAGGGCGCGGCGGCGTTGGGGAAGGCCTTGCGCCAGTCGGCCGAGGCGAGGCCGCTCCGGGCCAGCACATCCAGGTCGGCGGCCTGGTTCATGGTCACCACGTCGGCGTCGAGGCCGGCGATCACCGACTGGATCTGCTTGCTCGACCCGCCGTGGGACTGGTTGATGGTGAGCTTCTCGCCGGCCGTCTTCTGCCAGTGGGCGACGAAGGCCGGGTTGATCTCCTTGTAGAGCTCCCGCGAGACGTCGTAGGAGACATTGAGCAGCGTCGCATCGGCGTGGGCCGGGCCGGCCGCGATGATCGTCAGGCCAGCGAGAAGCCCGAGGAGCGGGCGTGCGGAAAAGCGGTGGATGGACATTCGGGCTCTCCTTGGAATGGGTTATTGGCCCGAGTATAAAAACCGTCTATCCGGCGCCCAACGAATAAAAACGGCTTTTTATATTCCAAAAATGAAAATAGAAACGGGGATGTGTCCGATCAGCGCTCAGTTCAGCCCTTCGAGCCGCTCGCGCAGCTCGGTGGCCGAGTGCCGGCAGAACACCATCGGCACGCCCAGATCCTCGGCCTGACGCCGCACGTGACGCATCAGCATGTGATTGGAGCGATCGCACACGAACACCACCAGCCGGGTGCGCCGCGGCAGCACCCGCTTGCCCTCGCCCGCCTTGCGGCCGGGCCAGTGGTCCACATCCCGGATGCCCAGGCGGTCGGCCACCCGGTAGATTTCCGCGCGGATCGTATCGACACGATCGGCGCCCACGATCAGGGCCTGCATTCTGAAACCTCCCGTCTTAGCGTGGCTCCAAGCCACAACGGGGCGAGTCTCCCGCGGCAGGCCCCACGACGGAACCAAGCATTTCAGCGATGCAAATCAGGCGGATACGAATAAGCTTTTCAGGTCACGAACAACCCGGAGCCCCACGATGAACAGCTTTACTGCCCATATTCCACGCCTCGCCGGCGGGCTTGTCGCGCTGGCGCTGTCAGGCTGCGCCAGCCTGCTCGGCCCCGGCCTGCAGCCGGGCGTGAGCACCCGGGGCGATCTCGATGCCGCGATGGGCGCCCCGGCCCTGCGCTGGGCCGAGGCCGACGGCGGCGAGCGTCTCGCCTACCCCTTCGGACCGGCCGGCTACCAGACATGGATGGCGGTGCTGGGGGCCGATGGGCGTCTGGTGAGCATCGAGAACGTGCTGGAAGAAACCCACTTCGCCCGCATCCGGGCCGGCATGAGCCAGGACGAGGTGCTGCGCACCCTGGGGCCGTCCTACCCGGGCTGGACGGTGTATTACAAGGCCCGCGACGAGCTGGTGTGGGAATGGCGTTACTGCGACGTGTTCCGCGAGCCCGCCCGCTTCAACGTGCTGTTCGACGGCACCAGCGGCAAGGTGCGCAGCACCTTCAGCAGCACCGAGCGCCTCTCGATGCCCTGGGGCCGCGGCAACCGACGGGACTGGTGCAGCCGCTAGATCATTCCGCCACGCGGGCGAGGAGCACCTTGTCCACCCGGTTGCGGTCCATGTCCATCACCTCGAAGCGCCAGCCCGCCGCCACGAAGTGATCGGTCGCCATGGGGATGCGCCCCAGCACGTGCATGATGAAACCGCCGATGGTGTTGAAGGAGCGCTCCTCCTCGCCCGGCAGGTCGTCGCCGATGTCGAGCACCGACTTGAGCCGCTCGATGCCCACGTCGCCATCCACCAGCCACGAGCCATCCTCCCGCTGGAGCATGTCCCGGTCTTCCGGCGCCTCGGGCACCGACAGCTCGCCGACGATCGCCGCCAGCACGTCGGTCAGCGTCACCAGGCCCTGCACGTCGCCGTATTCGTCGACGATCAGCGCAAACTGCAGGCGCGCCCGGCGGAAGCTCTCCAGCAGCTGCTGGGTCGTCACCGATTCGGGCACGTAAAGCGGCGGGCGCAGCAGGGCTTCCAGATCCGACACCGTCACCCCGCCGCCCGGCAGCGCGGCCTTCAGCAGATCGCTCTTCTGGAGCACGCCGACCACGTGCTCGAGCCCGTCGCGGCACACCACGAGCCGCGAGAACGGCGTCTCGACGATGGTCTGCCAGCAGCTGGCCTCGTCCTCTTCCAGATCCACCACCACCATGTCGCGGCGCGGGGTCATGATCGCCGAGATGCGCTGCTCGTCGAGGCGCAGCACGTTGGAGACGATCTCCTGCTCGCTCTCGTGGAACACGCCGGCCTCGGCGCCCTGCTCCATCAGCACCTTGATCTCGTCGTCGGTCACCGGCGGCTCCTCGCGGCGCCGGGCGCCCAGCAGGCGCAGGATCACGGTACAGGAGCCCGACAGCACCACCACCAGCGGATGGGTGATGCGGGCGAGGATCATCATCGGCCGCGACATCAACGACGCGATGCCTTCCGGCGCCAGCAGCGCCAGACGCTTGGGCACCAGTTCGCCCACCACCACCGAGAAATAGGTCAGCGTGACCACGGTGATGGTCAGCGCGACGCCCCGGGCGTAGGGCTCCATGAAGGCAAAGCTGCCCAGCCATTCGGAGAGCGGATCGGCCAGCGCGGCTTCACCGATGGCACCGCTCAGGATGCCGACCAGGGTGATGCCGACCTGGATCGTCGAAAGAAAACTGGAGGGCTCCTGGTGGAGCTTGAGTGCAGCCTCGGCCCCGAGGCTGCCGTCGTCGGACAGGTTCTGCAGCCGCGCCTTGCGGGACGAGACGACGGCCATTTCGGACATGGCGAACACGCCATTGAGAAGAATCAGCAGAACGATCAGCAATAAATCCATTGATAAGGCCGTCCGAAGTCGATCCGACCCGCGGCCCGGGAATGAAGACGGGCCGTATTGTAGCCGCTGCCGCCCCCTGCACGCCTAGCCCGGCCCCGTGGCACCGATCACGCTGGGCATCTCCGGCGCGCCCGTTCGTACGTCCGATCCCCGCACGACCGTCCGGATTCCGGTCTCCCTGCGGCGCCGTCGCTGCTCCGCAACAATCGCCACATCGCCACCCAAAATCATTTCCGTTCAGTCACTTGCACTCCACGCACCACCGCTGGCACGGCCGTTGCGATATGTCAGGCAGGGAATCCCGCGTTCCCCGGGGTGCCGCGAAAGCGGTGCCGACCCAAACCAAGGAGACATGGAGACAAGAATGGAAGTCCAACAATCGCAAGTACAGGTGATGGGCATCGACGCCGGCGGCACGATGACCGATACCTTCTTCGTGCGTGCCGACGGTCGTTTCGTCGTCGGCAAGGCTCAGAGCAACCCGGCCGACGAATCCCTGGCCATCTTCAACTCATCCGAAGACGCCCTCGCCCACTGGAACCGCACGGTGGACGACGTCTATCCCGAGCTTGCGACCTGCGTGTATTCCGGCACCGCGATGCTCAATCGCATCCTGATGCGCAAGGGTCTCAAGGTCGGCCTGATCTGCAACAAGGGCTTCGAGCAGATCCACTCCATGGGCCGGGCGCTGCAGAGCTACCTGGGCTACGCGCTGGAGGACCGCATCCACCTCAACACCCACCGCTACGACGAGCCGCTGGTGCCGGTGTCGCGCACCCGCGGCGTCACCGAGCGCACCGACGTGCAGGGCAAGGTCGTGATCCCGCTGCGCGAGGACGAAGTGCGTACCGCCACCCGCGAGCTGGTGGAGGCCGGCTCCCAGGCCATCGTGATCTGCCTGCTGCAGTCCCACAAGAACGAGGCCAGCGAGCAGCGCGCCCGCGACGTGGTCCGCGAGGAACTGGACCGCCTCGGGGTGGAACTCCCGATCTTCGCCTCGGTGGATTACTACCCGTCGCGCAAGGAAAGCCACCGGATGAACACCACCATCCTCGAGGCCTACGGCGCCGAGCCGTCCCGCGAGACGCTGAAGAAGGTGAGCGACCGCTTCAAGAAGCACGGCGCCAAGTTCGACCTGCGGGTGATGGCCACCCACGGCGGCACCATCAGCTGGAAGGCCAAGGAGCTCGCCCGCACCATCGTCTCCGGCCCCATCGGCGGCGTGATCGGCTCCAAGCTGCTGGGCGAGGCGCTGGGCGACGAGAACGTCGCCTGCTCCGACATCGGCGGCACCAGCTTCGACGTGGCGCTGATCACCAAGGGCAACTTCGCGATCAAGTCCGACCCGGACATGGCGCGCCTGGTGCTGTCGCTGCCGCTGGTGGCGATGGACTCGGTGGGCGCCGGCGCCGGCAGCTTCGTGCGCCTCGACCCGTACAGCAAGTCGATCAAGCTCGGCCCCGACTCGGCCGGCTACCGCGTCGGCACCTGCTGGCCGGAGAGCGGGCTGGACACCGTCACGGTGTCCGACTGCCACGTGGTGCTGGGCTACCTCAACCCGGACAACTTCCTCGGCGGCGCCATCAAGCTCGACGTGGAGCGTGCCCGCCAGCACATCAAGGCCCAGATCGCCGACCCGCTGCACCTGTCGGTGGAAGACGCCGCCGCCGGCGTGATCGAGCTGCTCGACCTGACCCTCTCCGAATACCTGCGCGCCAACATCAGCGCCAAGGGCTACAACCCCGCCGAGTTCACCTGCTTCTCCTACGGCGGCGCCGGCCCGGTGCACACCTACGGCTACACCGAAGGCGTCGGCTTCAAGGACGTGGTGGTGCCGGCCTGGGCGGCGGGCTTCTCGGCCTTCGGCTGCGCCTGCGCCGATTTCGAGTACCGCTACGACAAGTCGGTGGATCTGGGCGTTGCCCAGCACGCACCGGACGAAGCCAAGGCCGCAGCCTGCGCGACGCTGCAGGAGGCGTGGTCCGAGCTGGCGGTGAAGGTGATCGACGAGTTCGTGCTCAACGGCTACAAGCCCGAGGACGTGATCCTGATCCCCGGCTACAAGATGCAGTACATGGGCCAGCTCAATGATCTGGAGATCGTCTCGCCGGTAGGCACCGCCGCCACCGCCGCCGACTGGAACCAGATCGTCGATGCCTTCGAGACCACCTACGGCCGCGTCTACGCGAGCTCGGCCCGCTCGCCGGAGCTGGGCTTCTCGATCACCGGCGCGATCCTGCGCGGCATGGTCGTCACCCAGAAGCCGGTGCTGCCGGAAGACCCGGACGCCGGCCCCACCCCGCCGAAGGAAGCCTACCTGGGCACCCGCCCCTTCTACCGCCACAAGCAGTGGGTCGATGCGGCGCTCTGGAAGATGGAAGGCCTGAAGGCCGGCAACCACATCGTCGGCCCCGCGATCATCGAATCCGACGCCACCACCTTCGTCGTCCCGGACGGCTTCGAGACCACGGTGGACAAGCACCGCCTGTTCCACCTGAAAGAAGTCCGCTAAGCCGACCCCGCACAAGGAGACATCGACATGAACATGCTGAACACCAAGGAACTCGGCTTTGCCGACCTGCTCAAGAACGGCCAGACGCTGAAGCAATTCCGCGACGGCATCATCGAACGCACCCAGGCCAGCGGCCACTACAACGGGCTCGAGAAGCTCAACTTCCGCGACAGCGACCCGATCGGCTACGAGAAGCTCTTCTCCAAGCTTCGCGGTGGCCTGGTGCATGCCCGCGAGACCGCCAAGAAGATCGCCGCCAGCCCCATCGTCGAGCAGGAAGGCGAACTGTGCTTCACGCTCTACAACGCGGTCGGCGACTGCGTGCTCACCTCCACCGGCATCATCATCCACGTGGGCACGATGGGCGCGGCGATCAAGTACATGATCGAGAACAACTGGGAAGCCAACCCCGGCATCAACCCCGGTGACATGTTCACCAACAACGACTGCTCGATCGGCAACGTGCATCCGTGCGACATCGCCACCATCGTGCCGATCTTCTGGGAAGGCCGGCTGATCGGCTGGGTCGGCGGCGTGACCCACGTGATCGACACCGGCTCGGTGACGCCGGGCTCCATGTCCACCGGCCAGACCCAGCGCTTCGGCGACGGCTACATGATCACCTGCCGCAAGACCGGCATCAACGACGAGCCCCTGCGCGACTGGCTGCACGAATCCCAGCGCTCGGTGCGCACGCCCAAGTACTGGATCCTCGACGAGAAGACCCGCATCGCCGGCTGCCACATGATCCGCGACCTGGTGGAAGAGGTGATCCGCGCCGACGGCATCGAGGCCTACGAGAAGTTTGCCTATGAAGTCATCGAGGAAGGCCGCCGCGGCCTGATGAGCCGCATCAAGGCCATGACCCTGCCGGGCAAGTACCGCAAGGTGTCCTTCGTGGATGTGCCCTACAAGCACGAGGACGTGCAGGTCTCCAACGCCTTCGCCAAGCTCGACTCGATCATGCACTCGCCCTGCGAGATGACCATCAAGCCCGACGGCAAGTGGCGGCTGGACTTTGAAGGCGCGAGCCGCTGGGGCTGGCACACCTTCAACGCCCACCAGGTGGCCTTCACCTCGGGCATCTGGGTGATGATGTGCCAGACCCTCGTGCCCACCCAGCGCATCAACGACGGCGCCTACTTCGCCACCGAGTTCCGCCTGCCCAAGGGCACCTGGTGCAACCCGGACGATCGCCGCACCGGCCACGCCTACGCCTGGCACTTCCTGGTGTCCGGCTGGGCGGCCCTGTGGCGCGGGCTTTCGCAGTCCTACTTCAGCCGCGGCTATCTGGAAGAGGTCAACGCCGGCAACGCCAACACCTCCAACTGGCTGCAGGGCGGCGGGATCAACCAGGACGGCGAGATCCACGCGGTGAACAGCTTCGAGGCATCGAGCTGCGGCACCGGCGCCTGCGCGGTGAAGGACGGCCTCAACCACGCCGCCGCGATCTGGAACCCCGAAGGCGACATGGGCGACATCGAGATCTGGGAGATGGCCGAGCCGCTCCTGTACCTCGGCCGCAACGTCAAGGCCAACTCCGGCGGCTACGGCAAGTACCGCGGCGGCTGCGGTTTCGAGACCCTGCGCATGGTCTGGAACGCCCAGGACTGGACGATGTTCTTCATGGGCAACGGCTTCATGAACAGTGACTGGGGCCTGATGGGCGGCTACCCGTCGGCCACCGGCTACCGCTTCGAGGCCCACAAGACCGGGCTGGAGAAGCGCATCGCCATCGGCGACACCCTGCCGCTGGGCGCGGATCTCGACCCGAGCAACCCGGACTACGAGCGCCACCTGGACGCCACCGCCACCGTCAAGCGCGACAAGCAGTGCATCACCACCGAAGACTGCTACGCCAACCACGACCTCTACCTCAACTACCTGCGCGGCGGCCCCGGCTTCGGCGATCCCCTCGACCGCGAGCCGAAGGCCATCGAGGCCGACCTCAACCAGCAGTTCCTGCTGCCCGAGTACGCCCGCAAGGTGTATGGCGCGGTGTTCAGCCAGGACGCCAAAGGCGTGTTCACCGTCGATGCGGCCGCCACCCAGGCCCGCCGCGCCGAGATCCGCCGGGAGCGCCTCGCCCGCGCCCTGCCGACCCGCGAATGGATGAAGGAAGAACGCGAGCGGATCATCAACAAGCACGCTGCCACCCAGGTGCAGCACATGTTCGCCACCAGCTTTGCGCTGTCGGAGAAGTTCACCCACCAGTTCAAGGAATTCTGGAGCCTGCCGGCCGACTGGCAGCTGCTGGAAGAAGAGCTGGGCGTGCCCTCCTACGGCGCCAAGCACCGCATGGATCTGTCGCTGCTGCCGGACGTCACCACCGTCGTCCAGGTCGAAGAGTAATCACCGAATCGAGGAGTATTGAAAATGTCCGCCTACACCAACGAACAGGTCGCCCACCTCGTCGAGGGCACCCTCGACTGGGAAACCACCCTCCGCATGCTGTCCATGCCCAAGGATCAGGGCCGCTTCGAGCAGTACATCACCGCCCTGCAGGCCAAAGTGAATTTCCCGGACCGCATCGTCCTGCCCCTGGGCCCGCACCTCTACATCGTGCAGTCGGCCAAGACCAAGGAATGGGTCACCCAGTGCGACTGCGGCCACGTCTTCGGCGACTACCGCGAAAACTGGAAGCTCAATGCCGCCATCTACGTGCGCGACACCGAGGAGGCGATGACCGAGGTCTACCCCAAGCTGATGGCGCCCGACACCCAGTGGCAGGTCTACCGCGAGTACTACTGCCCCACCTGCGGAACCATGCACGACGTGGAGGCCCCGACCCCGTGGTATCCGGTGATCCACGACTTCGAGCCGGACATCGAAGCCTTCTACAAGGACTGGCTGGGCCTCCCGGTGCCCGAGCGCGCCTGATCCGGCTGGCGGTGCCTCCCCTCGGGCACCGCCTGACAAGTTCTCTCTTCTTTAACGGGGTCCGGCCCACGCCGCACCCCGTCTTTTTTCCGACGGAGCCCCCAGTGAACGCCCCACTTACCGCCACCGGCGTCCGTTTCGCCGACACCGCCCTGGCCCAGTTCCTGTGCACCAACCGCTACACGAGCCTCGACGAATTGCGTCAGACGGCCACCGCCGCCCCCCGACGTTTCTGGCACGAAGTCGTCACCGCCCTCGGCATCCAGTGGGCGAAGCCCTGGACCGAGATCCTCGACCTCGCCGACGGCCCCATGTGGCCGCGCTGGTTCGTCGGCGCCCGCATCGACCTCTACGACAACCTCGTCGGCCGCGTCGCCCGCGAGGACCCAAACCGCCCCGCCCTACGCTGGGAGGCCGACGACGGCGCCACCCGAACCCACACCTACGCCGAGCTCGACCAGGAAGCCCGCCGCCTCGCCGCCGGCCTCGCCGGGCTCGGCGTCCAGGCCGGCGACCGGGTCGCCCTCTACCTGCCCATGTGCCCCGAGGCCGTCGTCACCATGCTCGCCACCACCCGCCTCGGCGCCATCGTCGTGTCGCTGTTCTCGGGCTACGGGCCGGATTCGGTGGCCAGCCGGTTGCAGGACGCGGGCGTGAGCCTGCTCATCTGTGCCGATTCGTTTCAGCGGCGCGGCAAATCTGTACCTATGCTCGACGACGCCCGCGCCGCCGTCGCCCGCTGCCCGACAGTGCGCAACCTGCTGGTCGTCGCCCGGGGCGAATCGCCCGCCGCCACCCCACCGGACGGCAGCCACTGGCACACCGTGGATTACCAGCAGCTCATCGCCCACGTGCCCGTCACCCAGGGCCCGGCGATCCACCCCGCCGACACGCCGCTGATGCTCATCTACACCTCCGGCACCACCGGCAAACCGAAGGGCGTGCTCCACACCCACACCGGCTTTCCCATCAAGGCGGCGCAAGATCAACTGATGGCCTTCGACCTCAAGCCCCGCGACACCCTCATGTGGGTCACCGACATGGGCTGGATGATGGGCCCGTGGCTGGTCTTCGGCGGGCTGCTGCGCGGCGCCACGCTGGTGCTCTTCGAGGGCACGCCGGACCACCCGGGCCCGGATCGCCTGTGGGATCTGGTACGCCGCCACGACGTCACCCACCTCGGTCTGTCTCCCACCCTCGTCCGCCTGCTGATGGCCGCCGGTCCCGCCGCACTGCCGGACGCGCTGCCCGACACCCTGCGCGTCTTCGGCTCCACCGGCGAGCCCTGGAACGACGGCCCGTGGCACTGGCTGTACGACACCGTCGGCCAGGGCCGCCGCCCGATCATCAACTACTCCGGCGGCACCGAGATCGGCGGCGGCATCCTCGCCTGCTTCCCGGGCCTGCCCCAGAAGCCCTGCGCCTTCGCCGGCCCGATCCCCGGCATCGCGGCAGACGTCACCACCGCCGACGGCCAACCCGCCAACGGCGAGGTGGGCGAGCTGGTCATTCGCGCCCCGTGGCCCGGCATGGCGGCCGGCTTCTGGCAGGACGACGCGCGCTACATCGACAGCTACTGGTCGCGCCTGCCCGGCGTGTGGGTGCATGGCGACTGGGCGCAGGTGGACGGCGACGGCCACTGGTACATCCACGGGCGCAGCGACGACACCCTGAAGATCGCCGGCAAGCGCGTCGGCCCGGCGGAGTACGAATCGGCGCTGGTGGGCCATCCGCTCGTCACCGAGGCCGTCGCCGTGGGCGTGCCCGATCCGGTCAAGGGCGAGACCGCGGTGTGCTTCGTCACCGTCGCCGACGCCCGCCGGCTGGCGGCCCGGCCGTGGCCGGAATGGGAGCGCGAGCTCGCCGAGCACGTGGGCACCCAGCTCGGCAAGCCGCTGCGACCGGCGCGGGTGCACCTCACCCGCAGCCTGCCCAAGACGCGCAACGGCAAGATCCTGCGCCGGCTGGTGCGCAGCGCCTACCTGGGCCAGGCCGCCGGCGACACCACCTCGCTGGAATCCCCCGACGCGCTGGATCACATCCGCCAGTGCCGTCCGGCGGGCGCCTGACCGCCGTCCAACCGTCCGAAAACCGGACGCCCACCCCGTCCGACCGTCCGATTTCCGGACGGCCGGACGGGGCCGCGCGCCGTGCGTCAGGCCACAGATCCACCACCCGCGCGCCCTCCGCCCATTGCAGAAAAATGGCATCCCATTTGCTAAGCTCTAACCTGACCGGCACAGACCGGTCTCGCCCGGGTCGGTCGAGCAAGCCACACCACAACAACGCCGCTGCCTCCATCGGACGCAGCCCCCGCCCGGCGCCACCAAAGGAGGATGACATGAACGAATCCCGTGTCGGAGGCTGCCTTGTTCTCCGATCCCTGTAACGACCGCGCGGTGATGACCGCCTGGGAATCCTTCCTCAAGGGCGATGACGGCCGCTGCAACACCCTGCGCAGCCTGGTGGACCGCTCCTGGCGCCGCTGCCAGCAGGCCCGGGTCGACCCCGATCGCCAGCACGCCCCACCGCCCATCGCCGACCACGCCCTGCACGACCTCATCCAGACCAACGGCGACCTGCTGGAAGCCAGCGCCCCGGTGATGGCCTGCGCCCGGGATTTCCTCTCCGAAACCGGCACCATGATGCTGCTGGCCGACACCCAGTGCACCATTCTCACGATGGAAGGCGACCCGGCCACGATGGACACCGCCGGCTCCATCCAGCTCGTCCCCGGCGTGAGCTGGGCCGAGCGCCTGTGCGGCACCAACGCCATCGGCACCGCGCTGGCCGTCGGGCAGCCGGTGCAGATCCACTCGTCCGAGCACTACTGCGCCGGCATCAAGCGCTGGACCTGTTCCGCCGCGGTCATCCGCCACCCGCAGGATGGCGAGATCCTCGGCGTGATCGACGTCTCCGGCCTCTCCGAAACCTACAGCCGGCAGAGCCTGGCTCTCGCCGTCACCACCGCCAGCCGCATCGAGAGCCGCCTCGCCGCCCGCGAGATGGAACTGCGCTACCGCCTCCTCGAAGGCACGATGAACCGCTGGAGCGCCTGTGCCGGCGACGGGCTGGTGCTCTTCGACCGGCGCGGCTGGCCGGTCAAGATCAACGAATACGCGGCCACCGCCATTGCCGCCCGGGGCGGGGATATCAACGTCGCTGCCCCCGCCCGGCTGCCGGCGATGGCCCTCACCCACGGCAGCCCCAGCGCGCCCATCGGCCCGCTGCCCGCCTGGATGAGCGACGACTGGCTGGTGCCGGTGATGAGCAAGGGGCAACACATCGGCACCCTGCTGGTCATGCCCGTGCCCCGCAGCGGGCGGCCCACGCCCCGCCCTGAAGCCGCCGCCAGGCCGGCAGCCCCGAGGCCGCGCAACTTCGCCTCCATCGTCAGCCACCACCCGCCGCTCCTCGCCGCCGTGGACAAGGCCCGCCAGCTCGCCCGCTCCCGGGTGCCGGTGCTGCTGCTGGGCGAGACCGGCGTCGGCAAGGAGGAGTTCGCCCGCGGCATCCACGAAGCCAGCCCCAGCGCCGGCGGCACCTACGTGGCGCTCAACTGTGGCGGGCTGTCCCGCGATCTTCTCGCCAGCGAGCTCTTCGGTTACGCCGAGGGCGCCTTCACCGGCGCCCGCAAGGGCGGGCTGATGGGCAAGATCGAGGCGGCCGACGGCGGCACCCTGTTCCTCGACGAGATCGGCGAGATGCCCCTCGACCTGCAGCCCCACCTGCTGCGCGTGCTTGAAGAAGGCGAGCTCTACCGGCTCGGCGAGAACACCCCGCGCAAGGTCAATTTCCGCCTCGTCGCCGCCACCCACCGCAACCTCCGCGAGGAGGTCGCCGCCGGCCGTTTCCGGATGGACCTGTACTACCGCGTCGCGGTCACCACCCTGCACCTGCCGCCGCTGCGGGAACGCTCCGAGGACATCGTGCCGCTCTCCGATCTCTTCCTCGAACGCTTCACCACCGCCCACCACACCGGCCCGCGCACCCTCGGCCCCGGCGTGCTCGAATGGCTGCAGGCCTACGCCTGGCCGGGCAACGTGCGCGAACTGCGCAACGCCATCGAAAGCATGGTGCTGATGAGCGGCACCCCGGTCATCGGCATCGATGCGCTGCCGCCCGAACTCGCGGGCTGCACCGGTGAAGTCTCCGCCGACAACACAACCGGTCCGCAGCCCAAGGCAGCGCCCGCGGTGTGCAGCATGGCCGAAGGCGAGCTGGAGCTGATCCGCCGCGCCATCGCCGCCACGGGCGGCAACCTCACCGGCGCGGCGCGGCAGCTGGGCGTCGCCAAGAGCACGCTGTACCTCAAGCTCAAGCGCTACGGCCTTGAGCCGGATCGCCAGCGGGTGCGCGCGCCGGTCTGAGGCCCACGCCGAAAAGCTTCGCGCTCGGACATCGGCCGGTCTAAAATCCGGCCGATGTCCGATTTGCGCAGTCCTGCTCCATCGCGCCGCCTGCTGTTTGGCCTGGCGGTCTCCGTCGCCGCGCACGCGCTCGTCCTGCTGCTTCACGTCGAGAAGCCCGAAACACCGCCCCAGCCCGCCCTGCAGGCACGCCTCGCGCCCGTCGCCGCAGCACCCAAGGCCGACGTCCGCCCCCCTGCGCCGGCGCCCCGGCCCAAAGCAAAACCTACCGCCAAGCCCGCGCCGACCCCCGACAGGCCGCGCATCCTCACCGCCCGCAAGCCCTCCACCACAACGCAGCGCGCGGCCGAGTCAACGCCCAAATGGACGGTCGCCCAGAAAGAGGAAATGGACAATTTCCTCGACGAACTCGCCACCGAAGCCAAGCCCCGTCCCACCCCGCCCAAGCCCGACCTCGCCGAGCGCTCCCTCGGCATGGCCCGCGAGATCGCCCGTGAAAGTGCCCGCGAGGGCGCACGGGAAAGCCGCCGTCACCGGGACGACCCGTTCGACCTCATCGAACGCATCCCCAACAGCCCGCCCATCGACCCCTTCAGTCTGGAGTTCTACCTGGACTCCCTGGTCAAGAAACTCAACCGCAGCGCCAGCTTCGTGAAGAACGACCCCCGCGCCCGGGGCATCCAGCCCGCCTCGGTGGAAGTCCGCCTCAACCCGGACGGCAGCCTGAAGAGCTTCATCGTCGTGCGCAGCGGCGACCAGCAGGAAGAGATCGCCTTCGTGAAGTCGGTGGTCAATCAGGCCGCGCCCTTCTCGGCCTTCCCGCCGGACATCGCCAAGTCGGCCCGCTCCCTCGCGCTGATGATCTGCATCCAGCCCCCCAGCCTGGGCGGCGGCGGCTTCGGCTTCACCCGAAAATCAGGCAGCGGCTGCTAGCGCCCGCCACCCCGAAGTGCGTATGCTGCAAGCCTGAAGATCGCGCCGAAGCCGGCGCCGTTTCGAGGAGTGCACGCCATGCCCGTCCTTCTCGCCCTCGACCAGGGCACCAGCAGCAGCCGCGCCATCGTCTTCGACGAATCGGGCACCGCCCTTGCCCTGGCTCAGCAGGAATTCCAGCAGTATTACCCCCAGCCCGGCTGGGTCGAGCACGACGCCCTCGAGATCTGGCGCACCCAGCTCGACTGCGCCCGCCGCGCCCTGGCCGACGCTGGCCTCACCGCCCGCGACGTGGCCGCCATCGGCATCGCCAACCAGCGCGAAACCACGGTGCTGTGGGATCGCCGCAGCGGCCAGCCCCTCGCCCCCGCCATCGTCTGGCAGGACCGCCGCACCGTGCCCGCCTGTGAAACCCTCCGCACCGCCGGCCACGCCGGGCTGATCCGCGACCGCAGCGGGCTGGAGCTCGACGCCTACTTTTCCGCCACCAAGCTCGCCTGGCTGCTCGATCACATCCCGGACGCCCGCCGCCGGGCCCAAGCCGGCGAGCTCGCCTTCGGCACCATCGACAGCTGGCTGGTCTGGCAGCTTACCGGCGGAAGGCGGCACGTCACCGACCCCAGCAATGCCTCGCGCACGATGCTCTTCGACATCCACCGCCAGCGCTGGGACGACGCACTCCTCGCCCTGTTCAACATCCCCCGCGCCCTGCTGCCGGATGTCGTGCCCACCAGCGGCGTGATCGGCGAGACCGATCCCGCACTGTTCGGCGCAGCGATCCCCATCGGCGGCGTGGCCGGCGACCAGCAGGCCGCCACCTTCGGCCAAGCCTGCCACACGCCCGGCAGCGCCAAGAACACCTACGGCACCGGCTGCTTCCTGATGCTCAACACCGGCACCGAGCCCGTCGCGTCCGCCAACCGCCTGCTCACCACCCTCGGCTGGCAGCTTGGCGACGATGCGCCCACCTACATGCTGGAGGGCAGCGTCTTCATCGGCGGCGCGGTGGTGCGCTGGCTACGGGACGGGCTGGGAATCATCGCGCGCACCGACGACGTGGAAGCCCTCGCCGCAAGCGTGCCCGACACCAATGGCGCGGTGCTCGTGCCCGCCTTCGCCGGGCTCGGCGCCCCGTACTGGGACGGCAGCGCCCGCGGCGCGCTGGTCGGGCTCACCGCCGGCGTCACCCGCGCCCACCTCGCCCG